>NZ_JAKRFE010000019.1:0-88811 GCF_022348225.1 Gordonia sp. McavH-238-E | reverse complement strand
GAAACTACGCCGGCACCTCACCACGCACCATCGCCTCGGGCAAAGGACACGTCGTGTTGGCCCGCCATATCCGCAACACCCGACTCAACGACGCCGCCCTACGGATGGCGCAAAGCGCCCTGACCGGCAGTCCTGGCGCCCGCTCCTACTACGACAGCCTCCGCGACCAGAAGAAGTCCCACAGCCAGGCACTGCGTGCAGTCGCCAACCGGCTCATCGGCATCCTCCACGGCTGCCTCACCCACCGCACCCCCTACAACGAACACACCGCCTGGAACCACCGCACCACCCTCGCCGCTTGACACCATGCACCCCTGGGATGTCTTCGAGGCTCGCTTCGCTCGCACCTCAGGGAGCAGAAAAATTCGGCACTCGCACGCGATTACTTCGTGATCCACGACGGCCGCCAGGCCACAGGTACTGAGGAGGAACAGAGCTTGCGAGCGTCTCATGCTGCTCCCTGAGCTGAGGAGCGAGCTTGCGAGCGTCACGAAGGGTCTTGGCGACTGCTCACCGAGATGCTCCCCATGGCGCGACTCGAGAGTTGACGAAGGAGTTCGACGTCTCCGTCGATCAGGGCACGCTTCTTCGCACGTGACCACCCGTGGATGCGTCGCTCGATCGCGTAAGCGTCCTGCAACTCTAGTTCAGCCGCCCACATGAGCTTCACCGGGCGTCGTCGGGATGTGAACCCGACTTGCGCGGAACTGTGCTGTTGCAGTCGCTTGTCAAGATCGCGCGTGCTCCCGACGTAGAACAAGCTGTCGGCGCACTCGAGTAGATAGACCCATGCCATCCGCCCATCCTCGGGGCACATGTGAACCAATGACGGCATGCATACAGCTCTGTGTATGGACGAGTCGCTTCATCGATGCTGTACACACCGCCGGATGAAAATGTTGTCAGTTCGGATCGTGTGGTTGCGAGGACCCTTCGTGACGGCCCTCCGCAGGCTCCAGGCCTCCTCAGGGAGCGGTAGGAGTTGCGGCTGTCGGGCATTGCGCAGGGAGCGGTGGGAGGTTGTGGGTGTGGTTGCGAGAACCCTTCGTGACGCTCGCAAGCTCGCTCCTCAGGGAGCAGAGGGCGGCGCCCTTCGTGGCTCGTCGCTAGCGCTCCTCGCACCTCAGGGGGCATGGGAAATCAGTACACGTCCCGCACGTACCGCTTGTCGGCGGCGAGTGCCTTGACGTAGGACTCCGCACTCGCGGGGGATCGGCGACCGTGCTGCGCGACAATGCCTTTCAGTGTTGCGTCGACGTCCTTGGCCATCTTCGTCGCGTCCCCGCAGACGTACACGTGGGCGCCGTCGTGCAACCACTGGTAGAGCTCCTCGCCGTGCTCGCGCATCCGGTCCTGCACGTAGATCTTGCGGTCCTGGTCGCGTGAGAAGGCGACGTCGAGGCGGGTCAACACTCCGTCACCGAGCATCGCCGTCAGCTCGTCGCGATAGTAGAAGTCGGTGGCCGAGTACTGCTCGCCGAAGAACAACCAGTTCTTCCCGTTGTGCCCCAACGCCTCGCGTTCGCGCAGAAACCCGCGGAACGGGGCGATGCCGGTACCGGGACCGATCATGATCATCGGGGTGTCGGGATCGGCCGGCGGACGGAAGTGACTGGTCGTCGTCACGAAGACACCGATCTCGTCGTCGGCGCGGTCGGCGAGGAAGGTCGAGCAGACGCCGCCCCGGGGTGTCCCGAACAGGTTGTAGCGCACCGCCGACACCGTCAGCTGGACTTCGTCGGGACTTTCCACGGGGCTCGAGGAGATCGAATACGAACGCGGCACCATCGGTTTGAGGACCTGCATCCACTCCTCGACGTCGGCGGCGACGGGGTGATCGGCCAGGATGTCCACCGACTGACGTCCCCACGCCCACTCGGTGAACTGCTGCTTGTTCCCGGCGGCGATCAGGGTCTTGAGGTCGGCGGAGCCGGCTCGTTCGGCGATGAAGCGGACGAGATCGGGTGTCACACGGGCGAACTCGATCCGCTCCCGCAAGGCGTCGTGCAGGGGCAGGTTCTCGCCGGCCACGGTCACCGACGCGCCGGCGTCGAGACCGGTGCGCTCGAGGAATTCGCCGACGAGTGCGGGGTCGTTGCGTGGCCACACCCCCAGCGCGTCACCGGCCTGATAGGACAGGGTGTCGGCGGGGAGATGAAAGCCGAAGTTCCGCACGTCTTTCCGCGACCCGACGGAGTTGAGTCTGACGTTTCGCACGAGCGAGGTGAGCAGGGGCTTCTTGCGCGAGTAGGCCGGCGCGGATCGCACCGACGGTGCCGCCGCGGAGTCGGCCGGTTCGCTGACCACGGTCACCCGGTCGTCGTCGACCCCGGAGGTGGGCGCCCGGTTCGACATGCTGATCGCCCGGATGACCTCGGTCAACCAGCCGCCGGCCGTCTCCTCGAAGTCGGGTTCGCAGTCGACACGATCGAGCAGGCGGCGTCCACCCAGTTCGCCGATGCGGGTGTCGAGATTGCGTCCGTGTCCGCAGAAGTCGTCGTAATTGGAGTCGCCGAGCGCCAGCACCGCGTAGTCGACCCCGGTCAGGTCGGGAGCGTCGTCGGAGTTCAGGGCATCCCAGAAGGATGTGCCGTTGTCCGGTGGGTCGCCGTCTCCGGTGGTCGAGGTGACGAACAGGGCGGTGCCCTTCAATTCGCCGACCTCGACGTCGTCCATGGATCGGGCATCCACTCGCAGACCACTGGCCTTCACCCGTTCGGCCGTTTCCACGGCGAGATCCTCGGCGTTGCCCATCTGCGATGCCCACAGCACGGTCACGGTGTCGGTGTCCGGCACCGTCGACGACGAATCTCCCTGGGCTGCACCCGTATCAGGCGCCACGGTGCCCCGGGAGTACAGGCCCGCGAGCACGCCCGACACCCAGACGCGCAGCTCGGCACCCAGTGGTGCATCGGCCGGAAGGACCGGACTGCCCGCGGGAGATGCACCCACCCCGGCCGCCAATCCGGCCAGATAGAGGCGTTCGGCCGGCGTCATCGAGGGCGGCGCAACGTCGGACACCCCCAGTGCGTCGGTCAGTCTCGTCGACCCGGCGGCGACGACCGGCGCGTCGTCGGCGTCTCCACGCGCAGCCGGCACCCGGATCAAGGTCACCGCGCACACCTTCAGCTCCGGCTGCTGCGAGAGCGGGTCCACCGCGTCGGACGTGACCGCGTTGATCGCGAGGTGCTCGCCGAAGACGTCGTTCCAATGGAACGGCACGAAGCAGTTGCCGGGCCGGACGCGGTCGGAGATCCGTGCGGGCAACACCGCCCGGCCCCGCCGGGACGCGACCTCGACCTTGTCCGCGGCTGTGATGCTCAGCCGGTCGGCATCGTCCGGGTGGATCTCGACGAAAGGCTCCGGATTCAGTTTGTTCAGCTTGGCCACCCGTCCGGTCTTGGTCATGGTGTGCCACTGATGCGGCAACCGGCCCGTGTTGAGCAGGAACGGATAGTCGTCGTCGGGCATCTCGGCCGCGTCGAGGTGCGGGCGGGCGAAGAACTGCGCGCGGCGGGTCGGGGTGGCAAAGGCCAGCCGCGGCGTCGACCCGTCGTCGAGGCGGTGCAGGGTTTGGCTGCGACCGTCGTTGAGATACCGGATCGGGTTGCGGGCACCGGTGTCGGCCGGGTCGGCGGCGTTGTCGGAGACCGGTGGACACGGCCACTGCATCGGAGTCCGGCGGAGTCGGTCGTAGGTCACCCCACGCAGGTCGTACCCGGTGTTCGGGTTCGCGAACCGCTTGATCTCCTCGAACACCTCTTCGGCACTCGAATAGGCGAACGCGTCGCCATAACCCATCTCGGTGGCGATACCCGCGATGATCTCCCAATCCGGGATCGCCTGTCCGGGTGCGGTGAGCGCAGGCTCGAAGAGGGTGAGGTTGCGTTCGGAATTGACCATCACACCAGTCGATTCCGACCACAGCGTCGCGGGTAGAACGACATCTGCATACTGGTTGGTCTCCGTCTCGACAAAGGTGTCCTGGGTGATCACGAGCTCGGCGCGTTCGAGTCCCTCGATGACGGTCTTCCGGTTGCCCACCGAGGCAACGGGATTGGTGCAGATGATCCAGCACGCCTTGATTTCACCGTCGGCCATGCGCTGGAACATGTCGATGGTGCCGCCACCGACGTCGGTGCGTAGCGTCCCGGCCGGGACACCCCAGATGTCCTCGACGAAGTCGCGATCCGCCGCGGACACCACCGAGCGCTGGCCGGGCAGGCCCGGACCCATGTAACCCATCTCGCGGCCGCCCATGGCATTCGGCTGCCCGGTCAGCGAGAACGGTCCGCTGCCGAGTCGGCAGATGGCACCGCTGGCGAGGTGGAGGTTGATGAGCGCGTTGGTGTTCCACGTCCCGTGGGTGGACTGGTTGAGACCCATGGTCCAGCAGCTCATCCAGTTGGCTGCGTTCCCGATGAGATCGGCGGCCGCCCGCAGGTCGGCTGCCGGTATCCCGGTGATCGATTCGACGACCTCCGGCGGGTACTGGGCGGCGAACTCGGGGATCTGGTCGAAGCCGTCGGTGAAGGACTCGATGAACTCGGAGTCGGTGTGGCCGTTCTCGATGAGCAGATGGAGCAGACCGTTGAGGAAGGCGAGGTCGGTCCCAGACCGGATCTGCAGGAACAGATCGGCTTTGTCGGCGGTCGCCGTGCGTCGCGGGTCGACGACGATCAGCTTGGCTCCGGCTTTGACGCGGTCCATCATGCGCAGGAACAGGATCGGGTGACAGTCGGCCATGTTGGCGCCGATGACGAGGAAGACGTCGGCGTGGTCGAAGTCCTGATACGACCCGGGCGGCCCGTCCGAGCCGAGTGACAACTTGTACCCGGTCCCGGCGCTGGCCATGCAGAGCCGCGAGTTCGACTCGATCTGGTTGGTGCGCAAGAACCCCTTGGCCAGTTTGTTCGCCAGGTACTGCGCCTCGAGCGACATCTGGCCCGAGACGTACAGCGCCACCGCGTCGGGTCCGTGCTCGTCGATCACGGTGCGAAGCCGGCGAGCCGTGTCGGTGATGACGTCGTCGAGTTCGGCGGGCCGGAGCTGACCGCCGCGATCGTCCCGCACGAGGGGAGTCGACAGGCGTCCGCCGGCCGAGAGCATGTCCGCGGTCGTCGACCCCTTGGTGCACAGGCGGCCGAAATTGGTCGGATGATCGGATCGTCCGATCGTCTTGGTGACCCGGTCGGAGTCGTCGTCGAGTTTCATCTCCATGCCGCAGCCGACGCCGCAGTAGGCGCACAGCGACATCACCGATCGGGACACGACAGAACGAGTCGGGGCAGGGACGGTCACGGGTTCCAGCGTCGGAGGTCGATGTTTCGCGACCCGAAGCCCGGCGTTACGCATCCATCAACTTGACCTCACAGGACTCGGTCCCGGATGTGAAAGGGTGCGAGAACCGCAGGTGAGCGACGAGACCGTCACTCGAACGAGCGGGTTTCGGCGTTGCTCAGCCGGATCTCAGCCGGGGTGGATAAGACTGTATCCATGCGCATCCTCGTGGTCGATGACGATCGGGCCGTCCGGGAGTCGTTGCGACGGTCGCTCACCTTCAACGGCTACAGCGTCGAGACCGCCGGCGACGGCATCGAGGCACTCGAGAAGATCCTGGCCGACCGGCCCGACGTGGTCATCCTCGATGTCATGATGCCCCGTCTCGACGGTCTCGAGGTGTGTCGCCGACTCCGTTCCGCCGGTGACGACCTCCCCATCCTGGTCCTGACCGCCCGTGACTCGGTGTCCGAGCGGGTGTCGGGCCTCGACGCCGGAGCCGATGACTACCTGCCGAAACCGTTCGCGCTCGAAGAACTCCTCGCCCGGTTGCGGGCGTTGCTGCGTCGTGCGTCACCCGACGACGACGCGGACTCGGAAACCCTCACCTTCGCCGATCTCTCGCTCGACCCCGTCACCCGTGACGTCACCCGCGGCGAGCGTCCGATCAGCCTGACCCGCACCGAGTTCGCCCTGCTCGAGATGCTGATGGCCAACCCGCGCCGGGTGTTGTCGCGCAGTCGCATCCTCGAAGAGGTGTGGGGATACGACTTCCCGACGTCGGGCAACGCCCTCGAGGTCTATGTCGGGTATCTGCGGCGCAAGACCGAGGCCGACGGTGAGCCACGACTGATCCACACCGTGCGCGGCGTCGGATATGTACTCCGGGAGACGCCGCCCTAGTGATGGGGAAGTCGTCGAACCCCGCGTCACGTCCGAGGACGCGGGATCTCCTCCGCGACCGGGTCACCCGGGCGATCACGGGGCACAGCGCCGGTGACGGATCCGACGAGAAGGAGATGCGCGCGCCGATGCCGCTGATGCGCGCGGTGTCACTGCGGACCCGGGTGACGATCCTGTCTGCGACCGTCGTCCTGGTCTCGGTGAGCCTGATGGCGGCCGCCGCGTATTTCGTCGTGTACCGCGCGATGTACAACGACGTCGACCAGCAGCTCGAGAGTCGCGCCGACGGGATGGCTGCGCTCGCCCGAGCGGGGGTGCTGCGCACGCAGCCCGAACAACTGGTGGCGGGCACGGTGTTCTCCACCAACATCTCGATCGCGCTGGTGACGCCCGGCGGTGAGACGTATCTGATCGGCCAGGTGCCCTTCGACGACGTCGAGCGTGGCATCGTCCGATCGCCGTCGGTGCCCGGCTCGACGCAGCAGAGCCTGCGCACCACGCGAAACCAGCGAGTCCTGACGCGCAAACTCGACGACGGCAACACCCTCGTGCTCGCGCAGAGCCTGATCCAGACCGACCGGGTGCTCAAACGTCTGGCCTGGGTGCTGTTCGTGGTCGGCTGCGGCGGCGTCGCGCTGGCCGCCTTGGCCGGGACGACGGTGGCGCGTGCCGGACTCCGGCCGGTGGCCCGGCTCAACCGGGCTGTGGAGCGCGTCGCCCGAACCAACGACCTCACACCCATCCCGGTCACGGGCAACGACGAATTGGCCAAGCTCACCGCGAGTTTCAATGCGATGCTGCGCGCCCTCGACGAATCACGGGACCGGCAGGCGCGTCTCGTCGCCGACGCCGGCCACGAACTGCGAACCCCCCTGACCTCCTTGCGGACCAACCTGGAGCTGTTGATCGCGGCGAGCCGACCGGGCGCCCGAGCCGTACCCGAGGACGACATGATCGACCTGCGGGCCGACGTGGTGGCGCAGATCGAGGAGTTGTCCACGCTGGTGGGCGATCTCGTCGATCTCGCACGCGAGGACGCCCCCGAGGTGGTGTACGAGGAGGTCGACGTCGCCGAGATCGTCGAACAGGCCCTCGAGCGAGTTCGACGGCGCCGCAACGACGTCGAATTCGAGGTCGATCTCTCGCCGTGGTTCGTCTTCGGCGAGGCGCACGGCCTCTCGCGCGCAGTGCTCAACGTTCTCGACAACGCGGCCAAGTGGAGCCCGCCGGGTCGGACGGTGAGTGTCGGTCTCACCCAGGTCGGGATGTCGAGTGCGCAGCTCACCGTCGCCGACGCCGGCCCCGGAATCCCCGAGGAGGACCGCGGTCTCGTGTTCGAGCGGTTCTATCGGTCCACCCAGTCGCGGTCGATGCCGGGATCGGGCCTGGGACTGGCGATCGTGCGTCAGGTGGTCGAACGACACGGCGGCACCGTCGTGGCCGACACGTCGCCGCTGGGGGGAGCGCTGATCCGGATGACCCTGCCGGGCCGGGCAACTGCCGCGGAACCATCCCCGCAGGTGATTCGTCAGTAGAGGAGAAGCGGTGACATCGGCGCCGACGACTCAGCTGCCGGCGACGGCGAACGGCTCCGTACGCACCCGGTGTGACCTGGTCATCGATAGGGTTGACTGAAGGCGCAGTTCGGGTACACGGCCGAGGAATCGGTCCCGGCCCGTCCATCGGAACAGATCAGCACCGGCTGCACAGACGAGCACGAGCACACGGCCGGACCGACGAGGAAGAGACGAAGATGACGACTGGCGGTTCGCACGGTGACGGTTCCTACGGGGGCGGTCAGCACGGGGATGGTCAACCCGGTGGCGATCAGCACGGTGGCGGTCAACCCGGTGGCGGCCGGCCTGCCGGGGCCCACCACGCGGCGCCCGGAAACGAAGCGTCATCGCCGGGTGGTTCGTTCGGCCCGCCGTCCGGGTCCTTCCCCGCACCGGGCGGCCGGCCCGGTTACCCCGGCAGCAATGCGCCGACGTCGTCGTACGGCCGACCCGGCACGAGTCCGTTCCCGCCTCAGGGCCCCTACGGTCCGGGTCCCGCGTACGGCCAGTCGGGGCCGGCGCCCTACGGCGCGCAGCTCGGCTCGCAGCCCGGCATGCCGGGCCAGGGCGCGGACGGCTCGTCGGCCGCGCCCACCAAGAAGAAGGGGGGCGGCGGACGCCTCGTCGCCCTGGGAGTGGGTGCCCTCGTGCTCGCGTTGGTCGCGGGCGGTGCGGGCGGTGTCGCCGGATACAACCTGGCCGATTCCGACGGCGGTTCCAGCACCAGCAGCGGCCCGCTGGGCGGCGATCCCGGCAATGGCAACACGGCCCCGGTGGCCGCGCCGGCCGGTTCCGTCCAAGAGGTCGCGGCCCGGGTCACCCCGTCGGTGGTCTCCATCGAGGTCGCCTCCGGTGGCGCGATGGGCTCCGGCTCGGGGGTCGTGCTCAGCGACGACGGCGTCATCATGACGAACAATCATGTCGTCAGCGCCGGCGGCGACGGCCCGGCATCGCGCGTCGCGGTCAACTTCGCCGACGGTTCGCGATCGCAGGCCCGTGTCCTCGGCGCCGACCCCATCTCCGACATCGCGGTCATCAAGGTCGACCGCGACGACCTGACACCGATCACCGTCGGCAACTCGAACAATCTCGCCGTCGGGCAGGACGTGATCGCGATCGGCTCGCCCCTCGGACTCGCGGGGACCGTCACGACCGGGATCATCAGCGCACTCAATCGGCCGGTGCTGACGTCGCGTGACCCCGGAACCAACACCACCTCGGTCATCGACGCCATCCAGACCGACGCCGCGATCAACCCCGGCAACTCCGGCGGCGCACTCGTGAACGCTCGCGGCGCGCTGATCGGGATCAACACCGCCATCGCCACCCTCGGTGGGGGCGAGGAGCAGGCCGGTGGCAGCATCGGACTCGGGTTCGCGATCCCGATCGATCAGGCCATCCGGGTGGCCCGGGAACTCGAATCGACCGGCAAGGCCACCCACGCCAACATCGGGGTGTCGGTACGGCCGAGTGGAGCGTCCGACGCACCGGGTGCCGTGGTCACCGCGGTGACGCCCGGCGGCCCGGCCGCCAGCGCGGGCATCCCCGACGACGCGGTCATCACCAAGGTCGACGACCGCGTCATCTCCTCCGGGGACGCGCTCGTGGCCGCGGTCCGGTCGCACGCCCCGGGCGACACGGTCAGCGTCACCTACGTGGACAACGGTGCGACCAAGACCGCCCAGGTGAAGCTGGGGACGCTCGAGGTCGGCTGACGCGGTGATCGTCGGCGGGACCGTCCCCGCCGGCGAGGACAACTGCATCGAGGAGGCTGCGTCGACGCCCGCCCAGGGCGGCGGCGCAGCGCAGCACGAAAGACCGTTTCGACGGTCCCACCCATAGAAAGGGCCTGTCATGTCCGACGCTGCTTCGCGCAAGCCGGGTAACACCGTCGTCTCCGCCGAGAACGACATCGACGAGAACTCGCTGGACGTCCGCCTCGCGGGCGGGCCGGGACCGGTCGATCCCGCGGACGTGGTCGCCGCCGACGCCGCGGCGCGTGAATTCGTCGCCCGCCACGAGCAGGCCACCCATCGTCCCCAGGGCGAGGAGATCGGCCGCGCGCTGGTCGTCGTGGTCGACGACGAAGCGGCCCACGGTGAGGATCAACGACTTCTCGGCCCGCTCGTGAGCGAGTTGCTCGCCGAGGCCGGGTTCCACGTGGACGCCGCTGTCGTGGTCTCGGGCGACGAGGTGGAGATCCGCAACGCGCTCAACACCGCGGTGATCGGCGGTGTGGACCTCGTGGTGTCGGTGGGCGGGGTGGGTGTCGGCGCGCGCGATGTGACGCCGGAGGCCACCGAACCCCTCCTGGATCGACGTCTGCGCGGCATCGAGGAGGCCGTTCGCAGCTCGGGCCTCGCCGCCGGAGCCACCGACGGCGGACTTTCGCGCGGCCTGGTCGGAATCAGTGGCCAGACACTCGTGGTGAATCTGGCCAACTCGCGCGCGGCCGTCCGTGACGGGATGGCGACCGCGGCGCCCCTCGCCAAGTACGTGATCGAGTCGATCAGCGAGTTCTGAGCGGTTCGCTCTTCGGACCGTTTCTGGGCTGCGAAATCTGTTCAGCAATGCTAAGAAAACACCTGGTTAACAGGGTGATGACCGCCTCTCGATTGGACCTCTGACCCGGTGGCACACGATCCCACAGACCCGGAGAAATCCGCGATGAGCAGCGATGATGACGCCGCGCAGCACCGAGCTGCGCGGCGTCGTCGCCTCGACTCGGTGTTCGGGGACGACTTCCCTGAACTGACTTCAGACGAGAGTGACGAACATCACACAGGGCATTCTAAGGATTGGTTCGAGGCGCAACGACCGCCTCATCACGGGTGAGCGGGGCGCGCTCGCACGCGGGCACAGCAGGGTGTTTTCCTGTCGTTAACTTTCGACTTTCGATCGCTGGCGAATTCGGTATTCACGATGGTGCGTGGCCTGTTCGTGACACGCTCGAGTCCTCCTGTTGCCCCACTTGAGACCCCTCCGATAACGTTCGGCTCGACGACACGCCGGTCCCCAGAGTCGGGGACCGGGGGTAGTCCTGCGATCTGTCGCGAGTGACAACGCAGCAGTGACCAGGAATTCGATGGATTCTTAACGACAGCTAAGACATGCGTAAGAGCTGGCTTGGTGGTAACTGTGTGGAAGCCCATCGAACGTCGTGGGTCATGACTTGCGGGTGTGAGTGCATTCCGCGGGGTAACAGCCGAATCCTGTGAGAGGGAACGAATGAGCAAGTTCAGCAAGCTTGGGCTGCGCCGCGCCGCGGGCGCGGTCGCGATCGCCTCGGCCGCGGTCGTGGGCCTGGCCGGCATGGGTGCCGGTGATGCGGTAGCCGGAAAGCTGGCCAACGGGTACAAGAACGCAACCGGCATCGATGGTGAGTCGATTCAGACCTGGCGTACCGGTGAGTTCGCGCTTCCGGCTCCTTCGGTTGCCAACAACGGCGCCGGCCGCTCTGCGGTCCTGTCGGGTGTCTACCAGACCAAGGCCAGCGCCGGCGTCGGCGGCAATCTCGCAGTGAAGCTGCTCGTTGGTTGCCAGATCGACATCACCGGTCTGGAGGGAAGCCTCGGGGCCTCCATCGGGCTCGAGAGCCTCACCGGCAGCGGTTCGCTGAGCATCCCCTTGAAGCCCGGCCAGGTCGCGCTCGTGGATGTCACGGACAAGGACCTGTCGGACAACGGCGCAGCCGCCATCCAGCTGTCTCAGTTCGAGGTGAGTGTCCAGCAGTGCGGTGGATACGCATCCGCACGCACCATCACGAAGGTTATCGGCGCGAAGGGCTACAGCACCGATGACGGCAAGGTCAGCGGCGAGGGCACCCTCATCCAGTCCACCCTGTACGGCCAGCCCTTCAGTCTCAACTGACCGGCTCAGATAAACCAGCGTCACTGACTTATCTGCGCTGAGCAGATTGATATTCCACGAAGGGGAATCATGAAGAAGAACATCACGCGTCGCGTGGTTGCGGCGGCCGGTATCACCGGTGCCGTCGCGATGGGCCTCACCAGCCTGGGCGCCGGCGGCGCCACCGCCGGCCCGCTCCCGGGTGGCACCATCACCAAGACCCTGGTCGACGGCACCCCCGTCACCGTTCAGCTGTTCGACGAGTACGTCAACGTTCAGCGTGCGGTCACGAACGTCGCTACGAGCCGTGAAGTCTGGCTGTCGGGCAAGGTTCGCGTGACGGTTGGCGGCAAGGCGGAAGGCGGGTCGGTCAACGCGGGGTACCTCGTCGGTTGCCAGGTTAACTTCGGGGCCGACGCAGGAGCTGGCGCTGGAGTTAAAGTGCCTTTCGACGGCTCAGACCCGTCGTTCACCGACAGCACCGGCGCTGAAGCGGGCTTCTCGCTCGGACCGGGCCAGGCAACCTACTTCCCGATCATTGAGGAAACGTCGGGCGACGACACCGCCTACAAGAACTACAACGTCAGCAGCTACAGCTTCAAGGGGCAGAAGGGTGGCGTGACCTACAGCCAGCAGAAGTTCGGTCTTGACGGCTGCGCTGGCTACGCTTCCGCGAAGGCCAAGATCAAGGTGACCGTGAGCACCGATGCCGTGAAGGGCGTCGTGACCCTCTACGGCAAGCCGTTCAGCATCGGCTGATCGGCCCTTCTCTCCACGCCGCGGGGCGGGAATCCGGACGGATTCCCGCCCTGCAGCATTTTTTGGCAAACACCTCGGTTGCGAAAACAGCGGCCGTGAGTTTCGGATAGAAAATTGCCTAATGAAACCCTCGATGAGCCAAGTGATGTCTGCTAGCTGGCACGGGTATTTTGTCAGTCGCTGCGCATGCTCCCGCGGACTGAACTGACTCTGGAGGACCGGGCCCACCCGGCCGTCTTTGGATCCGAGCTCTGTGTGCAGACTGACGAACTGAGGCTCGCAGTGACTTGAGATTGGATCGTTCGGGGGACAGGAATTATTAAGAATTCTCCAATGTCGGCTGCGATACTGGGGGAATGAAACCGAGTCGGTCTTTATCTTGCAGGGTGTCAATTATTGCAATTCTGCTCGTTATGGCGAGTCTGTGTGCGGCGCCAGGGCATGCACGAGCGGCGACATTTGGCGGCGATTGCGAAGGTAACATCTTGGTTTTCGGAGTCCGCGGCTCCGGAGAGTCGGCGACGGGCAACGGCGGCGTTGGTCCGAATGTGCATGCCGCCTTTCAACAGTTTAGGTCGACTTATTCAATGATTGCGCCTGTGAAATTGCATGCGATTGACTATCCGGCCCATGACGCATTTACCTACGTCCCTCGGGTGTTATGGGGAGACCGCACGTACTTTAAAGGTCTAGACGAGGGTGTCGCGAATCTGTCTGCAGAACTGGAAGCCTTCGGAACCGATCCGCGCTGCCAGGAAAGCGAACAGGGTTACGGAGGCGTCCTCGTTGGATACTCGCAGGGCGCCATGGTAGTCCATAGGATCATCCAGAAATATGGCAACGAGCAACTTGAAAGATGGGGAATCATCGCGGCGCTCCTAATTGCGGATGGAGATCGAAGCTCGGCAGACCAGTACGGTGCAACATACGGCACAGGCTTTGGAATCGGCTTCCACCAAGGGATCGGTCAGGCATTCCCCGCCGTATCGGGGAGCATCAAGGCCCCTATCCGTAGGCCGGCTCGCCCGGGTGACGGACTCCGTGTGGTGTCTGTGTGCAACTGGCTCGATCCGGTTTGCGACTCTAATCCCTTGACAATTTACCCAGGACATTTCTTGGGCGTACATGGCAGTTATATGCGTTCGTCTGCTTTGAGAAATGCGTCTGGCTATCTTCTGGGTGATCCTGCATGTTATTCGAATCCGGACTGTAAGGATCCGTTCGGGCGGTAACTGATTTCTCGCACGTCCAGAATGACGTCACATTAGTTGGGCAGACTCTATCCGCCGTTTATCTTTCTGCTTCAGAAAATTAGTGGGAATCTAAGTGCATTGCCAATTTTGGCGGCATTGGTTAAGTGCGTAAGCCTCGGTGGCGATACGAACTCGACATCTGGTTCGAATGCGCTCGTCGAGCGATGACTCGGACTCCGGGTCTAATCGGCTTATCTAAGTGATCGCAATTCTGTGATTCGTCTGATCTGTCGGCGCAGTAATACGTGCATGCTAATCCCAAAGAGGCGTCAAAGGCGAACCTAGAGGGCTGCCGTACCGACTATCGCGTAGCTCCGGGGTCCGATTCAACGAATTCGCCAACCGCTGCCGTGCTTCGTGGCCTTATCTCGAACTCACGATGCCAACCCGGCGTTGAGAGAGTTGAGTACAGCAACCAGTGCGAGACCGGCCAGAGAGCTCTGACGGGCACTTCTTCGTTGAATCTAACCGTACCGGCGACCATCTGACGTTTCGGACTCCTCGTGGGTTTGCGGTGGCGTCTCACGCTCGCCGTTATCTGTCATCTCGTGCAGGGCGGTAACGCTGTCGTTGCTGATGCGGTTTTCGCGACGACGTGCTCGTGAATGGCGATCTGAGCGCGCTGTGGACCCAGATGACGATCTGGGTGACCGATCTCGGCGATCGGCGCAGTGTCGTCGCGTGCGGCAGGATCATCCTCACCGCCCGCCCGCCGCCTCATCTCGGCGCTGGTTAGCGAACCTGAGCGGAGTCTCGACTAGCACTCATCGCCTGGCGCGGCAACCAGTTGCACGGTGCCGCGGGAGCTGACGATGGGCGAGGTGACGGTGTCCGAAAGTTCGGCGACAACCACATCGACATCGTCACTCCCTCGGGACCGTTGTCACCCGCCACCGCCTCGCCGCACCGAGGCCGGCGCCCAGATTCGCGACTACGGCCACGTCTTCGCTCCGGACCAGCCTGCGATCGCCGCCTCGGCCATTGGCGACACACCTCATAGTCGCTCAGAACGCATCCCGCCCGGAAGGGAGCTCTGAAGGCGGCACACGCGTTGCGCTACAAACTAACCGAAGACAGCGTCGTTGGTTCTCTGGCCGCAGATACCGGACTGGTAATGATCTGGCTTTCTATGAGCGCGCCGTACAAATCAGGACTCGGTTGCCGTGTCCACCACCACACCCGAGCCGCAGTGCCAGACCGCGGTCTAGACCTAGATCTAATGGGGAACTGCGCGGCCACCTTGCCGTGCTCAGCCTCGAGGCAAACGCCGACGCGTTGCCGTCGGTGTTGCAGATCGCCGGCGGCGGAAGTTTGACTATGACCCAGATGTTCGAACACCTCCTAGCGACCGCGGCTCAGGACCGAGCTTCGCCGCTTGGCCGGCAGGCTGCGGTTTGAGTGCCTGTGCTACCCCGGCGACTCTCGACTGGCTCGACAACGAGTCCTCGACTCCATCGCCCACTACTTGCGCACGAATAGATGACTCAGGACGCTAGGGACCGGCAACCCACCTCGCCGTCGGTCTCGCGCACGCCACGGTCCACGTCGGCTACCGCGCTTAGGTCACCACCGCCGCCGACTTCGCGACACGTTGCCACAAAGCCGCGATCGAGTAACCAGGCGACCTGCAGCGGTTCTTCGCTAGATCGACCCTGCTCGTCATCTATGAACCCGATGTCAGCCGCTGCTCCGCCGAAGCTGCCTCAGCGGTGTCGTGGTGCTCAACGGCAAGGTTCAGCCTCGGCTGATTCACTTCCTCACCCCACGTGTTTGTTGTCCGGTCGCTGCGGTGTCGCTGTGAGTCTCCTGTAACCGGCCTTGTCGCATGGTTTTTCAATGGTCATCGGTCGTAGTGTCGGTCGCGGCGGTCCCGTCCCGCCGGCGAGGAGCGAGAAGACAAGTGTGCACTGCAACCGAATCGAGAGCGGCCGACGATCGAGTCGTGACGGAGTCGGCGCCACCGGGGCCGGGTTTCGACACCGGGCCGGCGGCGTTGTCCGTGCCGGCCACCGTCCGTCGGTTCGCTCCGCTGCTCGCCGGTCTACGGTGGCAACTCGCGATCGCGGTGTTCTGCCACCTCGTGCAGGTGGGCACCACGGTCGTCACCGTCGCCCTGTTCGGCCACATCGTCGACGAAGTGCTCGTGTCCGGGGACCTCGGTGCGCTCTGGACACCGATGACGATCTGGGTCGGGGTGTCGGTGCTCGGCGCGGGGTCGTCGTACGCCGGCGCGATGCTCACCGGAAGCGTCACCGAGACGGTCCTGCTGCGCCTCCGCGATCAGTCGTATGCGCACACCCAGCGGCTCGCACCGCATGCGCGGAGCCGATTCGGAGGTGGAGACCTGGTGTCGCGCAACACTGGTGACGTCGAGGCGGTCGACAGTCTGTTGTCGTCGGGAGTGGTCGCCGGCGTCGTCGCGGCGGTGAGCGTGCTCGTCTACGGGCTCGCGGCGTTCGTGACGAACTGGCAGCTGGCGCTCATCGCGGCGATCCTCGCGCCGCTGCTGTGGCTGATCGCCCGTCGATTCGGGACCGCGGTGAAACGCGCCTCGCGTCGGGAACGGGAGGCGGCCGGGCAGATCAGTTCGCTTGTCGCCGAGGGCATCGGCTCCATGGTGGCCTTGCAGGCCGACAATCAGACAGCGCGTCACCGGCGCCGGGTCGCCGACCAGAGCCGCCGGTGGCGGGATGCCCGGATGTCGGAGCTACGGGCCGACGCCGCCTTCACCGAGGCCGTGACGGTCGTGGAGGTGCTGTGCATGATCGCCGTCATCGCGTTCGGGGCTTGGCAGATCTCCCGGGGCGAGGCGCAATTGGGCACACTGATCGCCCTGACCGGCTATCTCGGCTACCTCTACCCGCAGATCCAGACGCTGGGCGGTCTGGTCGTCGAGATCACGTCCGCGACCGCGAGTGCCGAACGGGTGGCCCAGGTCCTCGATGCGCCGATGGGTGCTGCCGACGAGCACCTCGTCGATCCCGGCCCCACCGAACCGAGTGTCGCCGCCCGGGCCCCTGCCGGCTCCGTGGTCGCGGACTCCGGCCCCGCGACCTTGTCACTGACCGGCGTGTCGTTCGCGTACCCGGACAGCAGGTCTCAGGTTCTCGAGGACGCCCACCTGGAGATCCGCGCGGGTGAGACGCTGGCGATCACGGGTCCGAGCGGCGCGGGCAAGAGCACCCTGACCTATTTGCTGTTGCGCCTGTACGACCCCGATGCGGGCACGATCCGGTTGAACGGCACCGACATTCGCGACCTCGACGCGGCCGGGTTACGGGCGCACCTGTCGGTGCTGCACCAGCAACCGGCCCTGATGCGCGGCACGATCGTCGAGAACATCCGCTTCGGTCTCGAGACCGCCACAGCGGCCGACATCATCGCGGCCGCGAAGACCGCGGGTGCAGCCGAGTTCATCTGGACAATGAGTGGCGGCTTCGACGCCGAGGTCGTCGAGCGAGGGGAGAACCTGTCCGGCGGTCAGCGACAGCGAATCGCGCTGGCGCGCACGGTCCTGCGGAACCGGCCGGTGCTCGTCCTCGACGAACCGACCACCGGTCTCGACGACGAGAGCGTCGGCGAGATCCTCCGGCCACTCGCGGAGATCGCGTCCACCCGGACCACGCTTCTCATCAGCCATGACCCGCGCGTTCTCGAGCTCGCCGACCGGCGAGTCGAGTTGCGCGACGGTCGTTTCCTCGCTGCCGGGCCGATGGGGCCGCGGCGAGCGAGGCGGGGGCTATCCGAGGGCGCGTTCGTAGAACGACCACGAACGGTGCAGCTGGTCCTGCCAGTACAGCCATGAGTGGGTGCCGGTCGGCGGGAGATCCACGGTCGCCGGGATGTTCAGCTCACCGAGACGGTTGAGGAGCTGGACGGTGCATCCGAGGGTGGCGCCCTCGATCACGCCACCGACGACGACCTGGTCGGCGAGGGTGTCCAGATCCTTCACGTACCGGGGATTGTCGTACTGCCCGGGCAGACCACCGGCATTGCTGATGTAGAGCTTCTGGCCGCGGAGTTTGGCGGCGTTGACCGCCGGATCGTGGGCGCGCCAACCGGAACCGCCGTAGGGGCCCCACATGTTGGTGGCGTCGCCGTCGCCGCGGGTCTCCACGACGAGGCGGATGTACTCCTGTCCGAACGGATCCGACGTCGTCGGGCAGCCGCTGTAGGAGCCGACGGCCTCGTAGAGATCAGGGTGCTCGATGGCGAGGTTCAGCACCGACGTCGCCGACGACGAGATCCCACCGATGGCGTTGCGGCCCGAGGTGTTGTACGTGGCGTCGACGACCGCGGGCAGCTCCTTGCCCAGGAAGGTCGACCACTTGTGCACGCCGAGAACCGGATCGGGCTTCTGCCAGTCGGTGTAGTAGCTGTACTGTCCGGCGTTCGGGATCACCACGTACAGATTCTTGTTGCGGGTGAACTCGACGATGTCGGTCTTCTCCAGCCAGTTGGCGCGGTCCTCGCCGCCGCCCGCACCGTTGAGCAGGTAGAGCACCCCGCGCGGCTTCGACTCGTCGGCCGGCTTGATCACCGTGAGCGGAACATCGCGATTCATCGCGTCGGAATGCACCACGATGTCGGTGACACGGCCGGGTGAACCGGCGTCGACCAGTCGTGGTGCCGCGCTCGCCCCACCGGTCAGCGGGGCGACGAGCGAGACGCTGAGGGCGACGACTGCCGCCAACCCGAGCCTGCGCAGACTGCTGTACACGTTTCCTCCTGATCGGGAGACGACGGACCGGTGACCCGACCCGCGCTGGCTCCTGCCTTCTGTCACGGGTTCGACCCCGTGTCCGGACCGTTCGGACTGCTGCCGTCCACCCGCTCGTCGTCCCGAGTGGCCTCACCCGGACCGCCCGGCGCCAGTCCGCACCGCCGGGCGTAGATGCCGCCCGCGGCGATCAGTTCCTGGTGGGTCCCGGCCTCGGCAATCACCCTATCGTCGAGCACGACGATCGTGTCGGCCAACGCGGCGGTCGCCATGCGGTGGGTGATCAGCAAGGTGGTGGTCCCCGCCCGCAGGCGGTGCAGGGCGCGTTGGACGAGCAGCTCGGTACGGGGGTCGGCAGCGCTCGTCGCCTCGTCGAGGATCAGGATCTTCGGCGACGACGCGATCGCCCGCGCAACGGTGACCAGCTGTTTCTCGCCTGCGCTGAGGTTCTCGGATTCTTGGCCGATGACGGTGTCGATGCCGTTCGGCAGGGCGGCGACGATCTGCGCGACGTGGCTGTCATCGAGTGCGGCGTCCACCGCCCGCCCGTCGTCGATGCCGAAGGCGATGTTCTCGCGGACGGTTCCGGTGAACAGCCACGGCTCCTGTGTGACGACGGCCATGTCGGCGCGAACCTGCTGCGGTCCGAGTTCGGTGAGGTCGACGCCGTCGATGGTGATCGATCCGCGGCTCGGTGTGTAGAACGCCTGCAGGAGGTTCGTGAGGGTGGTCTTGCCCGACCCGGTGGTCCCGACCACGGCGGTGGTCGTGCCGGGCGCCATCCGGAAACTCACCGACCCGAGGACGGGGTTGTCCTCGTCGTAGGCGAAACCCACGTCGTCGAAGACGATCTCGGGTGGGAGCTGGTGCCGGCCGGACGAGGCGGGTACCCGCATGCCGGTGTCGACCCCGACGTCCTCGGGGGCCTCGAGCACCTCGCGGACCTTGCTCGCCGACACCGTTCCGGACTGGACCTTGGTGACGAAGCCGGCGAGCTCGCGGACCGCACTGGTCAGCTGTTGCGCGAACACGACCACGACCTGGGCCGCGCCGAGACTCAGATGGCCGTCGACCACCATGATCCCGCCGAGGACGGCCAGGACGAGGAACACCAGGGCATTGACCGCGGTCAGCACGGAGGGCAGTGAACCGCCGATCCACTGGGCGGAACGAACCGAGGAGAAGAGGCTGTCGTTGAGGTCGCGGAAACGGCGTGCCGCTGTCGGTTCGGCGTTGTAGGCCTGCAGCATCCGGCGCGCGCTGAGCTCCTCCTCGACGTGACCGGTCAAGGCGGCGGTGGTCGTCCACCGGGACTCGAGGTGCGGCCGCGCCCGGCGGGCGAGCAGGACCGCGGCCAGCGCCGACACGGGCGCGGCGACGAGAGCGACGCCTGCCAGGACCGGGGAGATGACGAACAGCACAGCGGTGACGACGACGAGCGTCAGGGCATTCGTCGGGACGGTCACCAGCACCGGGGCGATCACGGTGGCGGCGTTGTCGGTGTGCGCCGTCAACTTGCTCACCAGCGCACCGCGTTTGGTGTTCTCGAAGTAGCGCAGCGGCAGCCGGTGGATCTTGTCCTCGATCCGGGCGCGGAGTCGGGCCACCGACCGCTGCACGGCGACGGTCAGCAGCTGGCCCTGGGCGAGGCTGCAGGCCGCGGCGGCCACGAACACCACGATCTGGACGCCGAGCAGGGTCCAGAGCAGCCTCCAGTCCATCGTCGCCTCGCCGACCGTGCCGTCGACGATGACGTTGGTGATCGCGCCGAACAGGATCGGTGCGACCACGCCTGCGACGGCCGCCAGGATGGCGAAGAGGGAGATCGCGGCACCACGACCCCGGCTCAGGTCGAGTTGCCGCACGATCCAACGCAGCGATCCGTCCGGCCCGGTCGTCTTCGGCGACGGAGTCGGTCGCCGGCCCTCGGTGGGTGCGCCCGGCCGCGCCTGCGACCTCTGGTCAAGCATTGGTCACCGCCTGTGCGTAGGCGATCTCCCGGTAGATCTCGCTGCGGTCCCGCAGCACGGAGTCGGTGCCCAGGTCGACGATTCGTCCGGCGTCGAGCACGGCGATGACGTCGGCTCGCTGCACCGATGACACCCGCTGCGCGGCGAGCAGGACCGTCGCGTCCGGATCGGCCCGCCGCAGGCGGTCGATGATCGCGGCCTCGGTGTCGACGTCGAGGGCGCTGAAGGGGTCGTCGAGCACGTACAGCGACGGCCGGCGGAGCACCGCGCGGGCCAGCGCCAGCCGTTGACGCTGACCGCCGGAGAAGTTGCGTCCCTCCTGCGACACCGCGGCCTCGAGAGCGCCGGGACGCGTCGAGACGAAGTCGGTGGCCGCGGCGACCTCGAGGGCGGACCACAGTTCGTCGTCGGTCGCGTCGGGGCGGGCGATCCGCAGGTTGTCGGCGATCGTCCCGGTGATGAGTTCCGCGCCCTGACCGACGAACGCACTGCGTGCCCGAACCCACGCGGGTGCGAGGCCGGTCACGTCGTGCGCGTCCCAGCGGAGGAACCCCGAGGTCGGGTCGGCGAACCGCAGGGGCAGGGCCAGCAGCGTCGATTTGCCGCTCCCGGTGCCGCCGAGGATGCCGGTGACCGTGCCGGGCGCGCAGAACAGCGAGACCTCGTCGACGGTGGGGGCCTCGGCCCCCGGGAAGGAGACGGACACCGCGTCGAAGACGATCGCGGGTGGCGTCGACGATCCATCCGCCTGGGGAGCGCCCGGGTCGAGGGGCTCGGTGTCGAGTACCTCGGTGATGCGTCCCGCGCTGGTGACGGCGCGCGGGATGATCCCGGCGATCATGGTCAGCAACGACACCGCCAGCAGGATCTGCGCGAGGTATCCCACCGTGGCGGTGATCTGGCCGATCTGCATCTCCCCGCGGTCGACGAAGACCGCACCCAACGCGGTCACCGCGACCACGGCGAGGTTCGAGACGACGGTGACCATCGGGAGCATCAGGACCTGCAGACGACCCAGACGCAGGGCCACATGGGTGAGTTCGTCGTTCTCCGCCGCGAACCGAGTGCGCTCGCGGTCCTCGCGGCGGAAGGTCCGGATGATCGCGATCCCGCGCAACTGCTCACGCAGCACCCTGTTGACGACGTCGAGGCGACGCTGCAGCTGGGCGGCCCACGGCACCAGGCGTCGTACGAGCACGGCGACCAGGACGACGAGCACCGTCCCCGCGACGACCAGCACCGGCGCCATCCGCCAGCCTTGCACCAGCGAGAGCACCAGCGCGCCGAACAGCATCAACGGTGCGGTCACCACGACGGTCAGGGCGACGAAGAGGAATCCCTGGACCTGGCCGACATCACCGGTGGTACGCGTCAGCAGGCTCGACAGGCCGATGGAGTGGACCTGCGGATCGCTGAACGCACTGATCCGGCTGTGCAGGCGGAGGCGGAGGTCGCGCGCGGCGGTCGCCGAGATGTGTGACGCGAGGAACGTGGCTCCGATCGACACCACCAGGTTGATCACGGCGACGACGACCATGAGCAGACCGACTCGTTTGATCGTGGCCACGTCGCCGCGCAGGATGCCGTCGTCGATGATCGCGGCGTTCAGTGCCGGCTGGGCGAGTGTGGTGAACACCGACGCGAGCTGGAAGACGAGGAAGCCGGCACAGGCCCAGCGGGTGGCCCGGAGCGCGTCGAACAGGAGCGCGAGCAGCGCGCGGACCTCATCCTTGCTCAGCGAGCGGGTGACGGGCATCAGGTGAGGCTACTCCGGGTCGTGGTGACGCTGGCGAACCGCGCGGAACGGAAAATTCAGCCCCGACATCGGGCTCGGTGGATGCGCGGTCGTGAGTGTTCCGAAGTCTACATGCGCGCGTTTTGCGCCGGACCGCACCGGATATCCCGGCCGACGATTCATCCGCTCTATCGCAAAATGGGCGCGAAGAATGCTTCGATATAGCGGAAAAACGTCGGGTGCGGAGCCAAAAACCGCCCCGGACCGTAGTCCGGGGCGGTTGGTCTCGGATCGAGATCTACGCGGGAGCGTCTTCCGAACCCGATTCGATCGAACCCGTGACCAGTTCGACGATTGCGTCGGTGATTGCGCCCTGAATGATGTCGGCCATGTGATCTCCTTCGTCGATGGTGGACTTCCGCACGTGGACGTCGATCGCAGGCGAACGACGATCACGACGCGAACAATACGATATTCGACAATGCAGCCGTCAACAGTCCATGGACTTCCGGTGAACCGTCTCGCAACAATCGGGTGCGTTGACCCGGCGATTCTTTCTCGTATGGCTGCGCGAAACGCACATCGCCCCCGGCGTAGACCGGGGGCGATGTGCGAAAGCGGTGGATCAGTTCTCGGTCGGAGCCTCGTCCGACAGGCTGTCCAGGTCGCGGATGATCTCGCTGAGGTTGATCTCGATTCCGGTTGCCATGTGAATCTCCTTCTGGGGCTTGAATTGAACGTGGCGAACTGGCCGAAGACGATCGGCCGGTACTTCTAGTCCTCGATCGGGATGCCGTCGCTGTCCAGCGACCCGGTCAGCAGGTCCTTGATCGCGTCGTCGATTCCTCCACCGACTACTTCACCCATGACAAACTCCTTCTCGTACTCGTGTCCGTCGGCATGTGCCGATGAGAGGCATGCGAACTCGTCTGTCGTATCGCCATCGCGATCATTCGACTGCGCATGCCTGGGGAAACTCCTGTATCGGAGCAGAACGCTGATCTGGAATCAGCGATTCGCGTTGCGGGGCCGAATTACTCGGCGGTCGTGCCGTCCGAGCCGCCGCCTTCGTCGGAACCGGTGACCAATTCCTCGATGTAGAGGCGGATCCAGGAAATGCTGATCGCGTCAGACATGCGAATCTCCTAATGGTTGTCGACGATCTGATTGTGAAGCGCGTCGTTCCGTCCCGAAGACGGCAACGCGGCCGACATTACCGCACACCTCAGCACCTGTCCTGACCAGAGGCGGTTGAATTCTTCGTGAACTCATCCGCATCCGGGATGGGCGAACAGGTCGGCCGAAGCGGCCCAGGTGGTTGGCCGTGTGCCGCGCAACTGTGCTGGTATGAAGCGATGACGCAACGCGTGGAGGTAGGCGGCACGACGTCCCGGCAATTGGTCGAATCGGATCGGGAGACCGCACTCGACCTGCTCGAACACGGACTGCGTGAGGTCCCGGTCTACCGCTGGCTGATCGGCGCGGACGCGCCCGTCGAGGCATACCGCTGGTACGGGGAGATCCTGTTCATCGAGTATCTGCACGGCCTGCACGGTGTGTTCGACGAGCGGGGCGAGCTGATCGCGCTGATCGCGGTGTCGGCCCCCACCGACGAAGCCGGGCGGATCGACGAGGACCTCAAGACACGCACCAAGCATCAGGTACAGGCCATCGACGGCTTCATCCACCGCTTCACCGAGTTGCAGCGGAAGTCGGAGGAGGCGCAGGTTGCGGAGAACCCGATCCGGGTGATCTTCGCGCTCGTCCGGCCGGATCATCGCCGAGGTGGCACTCTCGCCGGGCTGGTCGACCCGGTCATCGAACGCGGACGACGCGAAGGGCTGGCGGTCACGTGCAGCACGAGCGACGAACAACTCTCGGCGTTGTACGCCCGCAGATGGAATGCGCTGGTACGCAAGGAGTTCACCCTGGCCGGCGGTCCCACCGTGTGGGTCCAGCGCGTCGATCCGCCGGTGTGACGAGTTGTTCCAGCGGTGGGAGCGAAGCGAGCCACGAAGGGTGGTGGGTCACCAGCCCTTCGTGGCTCGTCGCTATCGCTCCTCGCACCTCAGGGAGCAGAAGGCGTCGCTTCTTTCGGATTAGGGAGCGGAGGGGTGTCAGCTACCGAAGAACCACGGGAACGTCTTGGGGCGGGCCTGCAGACGCGCCTGGTTGCGCTGCTGCGGACGCGCCTGGCGGCGGTTCTGGGGCTGCGGCTGACGGTTCTGCGCGGGCTTGTTGGGCATTCGATCATCCTGTTCTCGTTCGGTCGCACCGGTTTGGGGTCCGGTGCGGTCGCACGTTCCGGCGACGAATCCCAAAGTAGGGAGCCAACCTTCGGGTTCGGATGGTTCCGCCTGTCAGCTTCCTGGGAGACCGCGGTCCGCGTCAGCGCGAGTGACGGCCCGGCGCGTCCGGGCCCTCGCCCGGGAAGTCGCCCGGGTACTGCTCACCGGGATAACCGGATCCGGGGCCGGGCGGCGGGTAGTTGCCGGCACCCGGGTAGTTGCCGGGCGGCGGGTAGCTGCCCGGAGCGGGTTGCGGCGTCGGATACGGCTGTCCGGTAGGGCCTCCCGGCGGCGGTCCCTGCGGCGGGCGGTTCTGCGGAGGAGCCGACTGGGGCGGAACGGACTGGGGCTGGCCCGATTGCGGGGGAACCGGGTGTGAGGGCGGACCCTGAGGAGACGGGGGAGTCGAGATGCGTTGCGTCGTACCGGCTCCGGCGGGCGCCTCATAGGGGGCAAAGGAACCCGACGGCGGACCGTAGGAGTCGCCGGCAGGCCCGGCCGGATCGGACAGATGCGGCGGCAGGTCGCTCTCGGCTTCCGCCTTGGCTTTCGAGGTTCCCTCGGGGTCGAGCAGATCGCGGATCTCGGACAGCAGCGCGATCTCCGTGACCTCCGCCTTCTTCCCGAAACCGCCCAGTTCGGCCAGCTTGTTGTACGGCAGGATGATGATGAAGTACACCACTGCGGCGATGATCAGGAAGTTGATCACGGCAGTGATGACGCTGCCGAGGTCGACGAATGTCGATGGGTTGTCGGTGATCTGGAAGCCGAGTCCCTGCGCGGCGTCGGAGCCGACGGGGATCGAGTTGATGATCGGCTGGACGATGCCGTCGGTGAAGGCGGTGACGATCGCGGTGAACGCCGCGCCGATGATGACCGCTGTTGCCAGCTCGACGACGTTGCCCTTGAGTATGAAGTCCCTGAATCCCTTGAGCACGGTGTGCGGCCTCTTTTCGGTGATGTCCTGCTCTTGTCCGGCGATTCTGCGCACGATCGGAGCAAATCCGACACGCGCTGTGCGAGCTCGTACTACCCTATCCACGATCGTGAAGGAACCGATCCATTTGAGTTGATTCGCGCCGCTGTGTCGTTGCGGGCGAGGTCGGTATCCGCGGTCAGTGCAGGACCACGGCGAGCGACGTGTCGAGCCCCGCGGCGGCCACCCGGTGAGCAGCCGCGGCGTCCATGGCGAGCAGCACCGGGGCGGCCGCCGCCCGGCTGGGAGCGAGGCCGCCGGACTGCGGCTCGGCGGCGTGGAGGGCCACGACAGCCCGGCGTGCCAACACCTCCGCGTCCTCGGTCAGCACGTCCACCACGTCACCCGGGCGGAGGAGTGAGGTCACCGCGTCGTCCGAAAATCGGATCGGCACGAGGCGGGCGTCGTCGATCCCGGTCAGGTCGGCAGGCAGATGCGAGGACAGCAACCGCGCGTCGGTGAGGATCTCGCCTCCGCGGACACGTCCGGTGACCGTCCGTCCGACGGCCGGTGCCGCCTCGGTCAGGACGCCGTCGGGAACCGTCCTGCCGGCGACCAGGTGGGATCGTAGGTCGCCTGACTCGACGATCTGACCCGGCAGCAGGTCATGCGCGGCGACCAGCACCTCGACATCGCCGTCGGCGCGCGTTCCGGCGACCCCGATGACCACCGCGGCGACGACCAGGCACGCGGCGGCGACGCGGCGGACCAGGAGGTTGCGTGTCCACCCCGGGCGCAGTGCGGAACTCAACCGGTCGCGGAGTCGAGGCCCGAGGGAGGCGCTGGATGGATGCTTCGACGGGGCAGACATGACGCGAAGGCTAGGTTCGTCGACCGGGACGGGCGGCGCTCCGGACGCGCCTGTGGACAACTCGAAACCTGCCCTCGGTCCCTGTGGACCTCGTCCTCGCGGGCGGGCCGGAATGGCCCGCGGCGTGGCAGTGGGGGAGAATCGGTGATCGGTGTGCCGGGAAGTCTGGTCGGCCGCTGCCCGGCGCGGGTGGCGTGACGATGATCCGTCCGTCCGACCAGAGGAGATCGATGACCGACCAGACACCAGACGAGCTCGCAGGCGACGCCGGCCGGGCGAACCGATTGCGGCGCTGGGCCGCGCTCGACACGACCAGCGGGGCACTGCTTCTCGTGGCCGCCGCCATCGCCGTGCTGTGGGCCAACTCGCCGTGGCGCGCGGCCTACGATTCCCTGCTCGACGTCGAAGTCGGGCCCGAGGCGCTCCACCTGCACCTGTCGCTGGCGCACTGGGCGTCCGACGGGCTGCTGGCGATCTTCTTCTTCGTCGTCGGGGTCGAACTCAAACACGAATTCGTGGCCGGGAGCCTGCGAGACCTGAAACTCGCGGGCGTGCCGATCGCCGCTGCGGTGGGCGGGATGGTCACCCCCGCGCTCTGCTACGTCGCGGTGGTCGCCCTCGGCGACCCCGAAGGGTTACGGGGCTGGGCCATCCCGACCGCCACCGACATCGCATTCGCCCTGGCGGTGCTCGCGATCTTCGGACGCGGACTGCCGCTCGCGCTGCGGACGTTCCTGCTGACGCTCGCCGTCGTCGACGACCTCCTGGGCATCATCGTCATCGCGACCTTCTACACCGAGGAGATCGACTTCGTCATGCTGGCGGCCACGCTGGTCACGGTGGCCCTCTTCGCCGTGCTGGTGCGGCAGGCGTGGCGGTGGTGGCCGGTCCTCATCCCGGTGGCTGTCGTCGCGTGGGGCCTCATGCACGCTTCCGGCGTCCACGCGACCGTTGCCGGCGTCCTGCTCGGATTCGTCGTGCCCGCCGTTGCCATCCGCGGCGAGGCGCAGCCGCGCACCGAACGACTCGACGACGCGGTTCGCCCGTACTCGGCCGCACTCGCCCTGCCGGTGTTCGCCTTCGCCGCCGCGGGGGTGACCGTCGTCGGCGGGGCCGGGTCGATCGTGCAGCCGGTGTCGATCGGCATCGTCGTCGGACTCGTCGTCGGCAAACTCGTGGGCGTCCTCGGCTCGACGTGGCTGATGACGACGTTCACTCCGCTGCGATTGCCCGACTCGATCGGGCTTCGCGACCTCCTGCCGGTGGGCCTGCTGACCGGCGTCGGATTCACTGTTGCGTTGCTCATCGCCGAACTGAGCTTCGAGGCCGGCTCCGACGATCACGCCGCCGCGGCGAAGGCGGCGATCCTCGTCGGATCAGTGGTCTCGGCGATCCTCGCCGCGATCCTGCTGCGGTGGGACGCCCGGCAGGCGCGCGACCCGGACATGAACCGCGACAACATCCCCGACATCGACAAGGACGTCATCGGGGGATAGGTCCCTACTTCGACAGTGTCGCGGCTTCCCGGGTGTCGTCGGCCCGACCGTAGGACTCCCAGAACGTCGCTCCCACGATGCCCAGGGCGACCGGATCGAAGATCGGGTCCTTGCCTTCCTTCTTCTGCTTCTCGTAGTCGCGCAGCGCCTTGAACGCCGGCTGCTGCAGGATCAGGATGCCGATGATGTTCAGCCACGCCATCAGGCCGACGCCGATGTCGCCCAGCGTCCACGCCTCGCTCGCGGTGGAGACGCAGCCGATGGCCACCGACACCAGGATCAGGGCCTGGAGCAGCATCGTCAGATTGGCGCCGAGCGTGCTGCGGAGCGGACCGATGTAGATCGTGGACGCCTTGCCCATCAGGAACCGCAGGTTGGTCTCGGCCATGTAGTAGTACGCGATGATCGTCGTGAGGCAGAAGAACGCGAGTGATACCGCGACGAAGGTCGACCCGGCGCCGCTCCACATGCTGTCGAAACCGATCTGGACGAAGGTGGGGCCCACATCGGTGCCGCCGGGAAGCAGGCCGCCGTCGGCGATCACCGCGCCGTCGGCGCTCTCACCTTCGAACACCCGGTAGGCGCCGGTCGAGATGATGAGGAAGCCGGTGGCCGAGCAGACGAACAGCGTGTCGATGTACACGGCGAACGCCTGCACGAAGCCCTGCTTCGCCGGGTGCGATACCTCGGCGGCCGCCGCGGCGTGCGGCCCGGTGCCCTGGCCGGCCTCGTTGGAGTAGATGCCGCGCTTGACACCCCACATCACGGCGGCGCCGACGACCGAACCGAAGACGGAATCGATCCCGAAGGCGCTCGCGAAGATCAGGCGCAGAACCTCGGGGATCTGCGACGCGTTGGTGATGACGACGACGAGCGCGAACAGGATGTACAAGACGGCCATGAACGGGACGACGATCGTCGCGAAGGTCGCGATGCGCTTGACCCCGCCGATGATGACGAACGCGAGCACGATGACCACACCGACCGCGACCGCCCAGTCCGCGATTCCCCACGCCTGGTTCATCGCGAGCGCCATCGAGTTGGACTGCACGCTCGGCAGCAGCAGTCCGCAGGCGAGAACGGTCACGGCGGCGAACACGAGACCGTAGACCTTGAAGAACGGTGCCGCCTTGGTGTGGGCGAGTGCCTTGCTGAAGTAGTACGCCGGCCCGCCGCGGTATTCGTTGGTCAGCGGATCTCGGGTTTTGTAGATCTGCCCGAGCGTGCACTCGACGAACGACGTGGATGCCCCGAGGAAGGCCATCGCCCACATCCAGAACAGTGCGCCCGGTCCGCCGAAGGCGATCGCCGTCGCCACACCGGCGATGTTGCCGGTACCCACACGGCCGGCCAGCGAGATCATCAGCGCTTGGAAGGACGAGACACCGTCGGGGGAGCTCTCGCCATGACGCATGACCCGGATCATCTCGGGCACGTGCCGGATCTGCAGGAATCGCGACCGGATGGAGAAATACACCCCCACGCCGAGACACAGGTACACCAGCAAATTGCTCCAGATGATGCTGTTGAGGTCGTTCAGGAAATCGGTCATGAGGACTCCAGCGATGGTGGGTGTTGCCGTGCGGGCAGCACGTCGCGGACATTGCGCGGTGAACGGATTACTTCGGCTTGGCAAACACTTTGCACGACGCCAGGCGGTGGTGCGCGACAAGCCGGGAATCGAACGACGGGAAATCAGCTCGGAGCCTTGCTTAGCACTCGGAATGACTGAGTGCCAAAGTCGGTTACACTGGTCAGCGTTTACTGACTTTTCGGAGGTTTCGGTGCCCACCTACTCGTATGCCTGCACGGAGTGCGACAACAAGTTCGACATCGTCCAGTCCTTCTCCGACGACTCGTTGACCGAGTGCCCGCAGTGCGCGGGTCGTCTGCGCAAGCTGTTCAACTCGGTCGGCATCGTGTTCAAGGGCAGCGGTTTCTACCGCACGGACTCGCGTCCGGGATCATCGTCGGACACCTCGACGTCGTCGTCCTCGTCAGAGAGCTCGTCGTCCTCGAGTTCCTCGTCGTCGGACAGCTCGTCGAGCAGTTCGAAGTCGGACTCGTCCAGCTCGTCGTCGACGAAGAGCGAGACCAAGGCCGCGACGCCGGCCTGACCGGCGCGACGACGACATCATCGACGCAAACCCGGGCGGCTGTCACGACGACACCGCCCGGGTTTCGCTGTCCCGCCGATCAGCGGAGTCTGCCGAACCCGTCCTCGGGTGTGAGTGTCCAGCCGACCGGGACGTCGTGGTCGCCGGACGGAAGTGAGTCGACGACCTCGTCGTCGTAGACCACGCCGACGAGGTCGGCCGACAGCCCGTGCAGGGTGCGGTCGTAGTACCCCGCGCCCCGCCCCAGCCGCACCCCGCTCTTGTCGATGGCCAGCGCGGGCACCAGGATCACCGATGCCGCGCGGATCGCGGTCACCCCGACCCGGTCGGTCGTCGGCTCGAGAAGGCCCCAGCGGCCCGGCGCCAACGAGTCCGGCCCCGTGTAGGGAGCCCAGTCCAACGGTGCGGGACCGCCGTCGGGGACCACCGGGACGAGCACCGAGACGCCTCGGTCGACCAGCGCGTCGAGCATCGAATTCGAGCCGGGTTCGTTGCCCACCGGCACGTGGGCGGCAACCGTGACGTCGTACTCCAGACGGAACGGGCAGGCGTACATCCACTCGGCGAGGGCGGCGGCGGAACGGTCCCGTTCTGCCTCGGAGCGCCGGGAGCGTCGCTCTTCGATCTCTTGTCGCAGTTGCTGTTTCAGCGTTGGCAAGACCCGACCGTCCTTCGCGTCGTCTCGACACCGGTGGCGTGTGCGTCCCGGCGGTGACAGCCGGGACGCCCGCACTGTATCCGACCGTCGGAATGCGTGTGGTGAGGTCCCCGTGACCGCCGTCTGTCCGGCCGACCACTCACTCCTGTCCTAGGGTGGATTCATGAGTGCGACGGATAAAGCTGGTTTCAGTGAGTACGACGGTGTACCCAACACTCCGCCGATCCCGCGTACCGCGGTCGTCCCGGCAGCCGGGTTGGGCACGAGGTTCCTGCCGGCCACCAAGACGGTTCCCAAGGAATTGCTCCCCGTGGTCGACACCCCGGGCATCGAGCTGGTCGCCGAGGAGGCCAAGGCGGCCGGCGCCGATCGTCTGCTCATCGTCACCTCGCCCGGCAAGGACGGCGTGGTCGCCCACTTCGTCGAGGATCTCGTCCTGGAGAACACACTCGCCACGCGCGGCAAGGAGTCGATGCTGGCGAAGGTGCGCAAGGCGCCCAACCTGCTCGAGGTCGCCTCGGTCGTCCAGGAGAAGCCGCTCGGCCTGGGTCATGCGGTCGGGTGCGTGGAGAGCTACCTCGACGACGACGAGGACGCCGTCGCGGTCCTGCTGCCCGACGATCTGGTCCTGCCCGGCGGTGTCCTGGAGGTCATGGCCCGCACTCGGCAGCGCCGAGGTGGGTCGGTGCTGTGTGCCATCGAGGTCCCCGAAGAACGGATCAGCGCGTACGGCGTCTTCGACGTCGAGCCGCTGCCCGATGCCAACAACCCCAACGTGATGCGGCTCAAGGGCATGGTCGAGAAGCCCGAACCGCAGGACGCGCCGTCGAATCTCGCCGCCGCGGGCCGCTACATCCTGGACCGCAAGATCTTCGACGCGCTGCGGCGCATCGAGCCCGGGGCCGGCGGTGAGCTCCAACTCACCGACGCGATCGCGCTGCTCATCGAGGAGGGCGAGCCGGTTCACGTCGTCGTGCACCACGGCACCCGGCACGATCTCGGCAACCCCGGCGGTTACCTGAAGGCCGCCGTCGACTTCGCCCTCGACCGTGACGATTACGGCCCCGATCTGCGCGAGTGGCTGGAGAAGCGCCTCGCCGACAGCTGAGTCGGCGCCGCGATCGACGGTTGCATCCGCGCGCCTCGCACGCCGAGGCGGGAGTGCTCGATAACGTTTCCGACGTGTTGTATCGAGTGCACGACGCGCCGTGGGCTGTCGTCTGCACGTTCCGGTGCCGACCGGTTGAGACGAGAAGAGCGGTGAGATGCGGTCTGTCGAAGATCATCTGACGCTGGTGACCGCGGCGGCGGTGGCGCCGCGACCGGTGCGCGTCGCGATCTCCGAGGCGCAGGGCCTGATGTGTGCCGAAGAGGTCGTCACCGAGCACCCGATGCCCGGATTCGATCAGGCGGCGATCGACGGCTACGCGGTACGGGCGGTCGACGTGGGACTCGCCGGGGTACTCGCGCCCGAGGACCTCGAGGAGTTCGACGCCAACGGCGCGGAGCTGGTCGATCTCGAACCCGGTGAGCCGATGATCGTGTCGCTGCCCGTGGTCGGAGAGGTCGGCCCGGGTGCTCGCACACCGACGCGACTGCAGCCACGTCAGGCGGTGCGCGTCGAGACCGGGGCCCCGATGCCGACGCTCGCCGACGCAGTGGTCCCGCTGCGCTGGACCGATGGGGGCGATCAGAAGGTCAAGATCGGGCACGGTGTGGAGAGCGGCAACTACGTCCGGCGGGTCGGCGACGACGTACAGCCGGGCGACGTGGCTGTCCGCGCGGGTTCGATCATCGGACCCGCCCAGGTCGGTCTCCTCGCGGCGGTCGGCCAGGCGCGGGTGATGGTCCACCCCAGGCCGCGGTTGTCGGTCATCTCGGTGGGCAGCGAGCTCGTGGACATCGACCGCACACCCGGACCCGGTCAGATCTACGACGTCAACAGCTACGCGCTGGCGGCCGCCGCCCGCGACGCCGGAGCCGATGTGAACCGTGTCGGCATCGCCGAGCGCGAGGCGTCGCGGATGCGCGAAGTCGTGGAGGCGCAGCTGATCCGCTCCGAGATCGTGGTGATCTGCGGTGCCGTCGGGGGCAGTGCGTCGACCGCCGTCGCCGACGCACTCGCCGATCTCGGCGACCTCGAGATCGTGCGTGTGGCGATGCATCCCGGCTCGGTCCAGGGTTTCGGGCGCCTCGGTCGCGACGAAGTGCCGACGTTCCTGCTGCCCGCCAACCCGGTGAGCGCGCTGGTGACCTTCGAGGTGATGGTCCGTCCGCTCATCCGGATCGCGCTCGGGAAGCGGCAGCCGATGCGGCGGATCATCAAGGCCCGCACCATCGGACCGATCGCGTCGGTCCGCGGCCGCAAGGGCTACCTGCGCGGGCAGCTGATGCGCGACGAACGTTCCGGTGACTACCTGGTGCAGGTGCTCGGGGCGTCGCCGACCGGGTCCTCGCACCTGCTCGCCGAACTGGCCGAGGCGAACTGCCTGATCATGGTCGACCCCGACGTCGAGGAGATGGGTACCGGCGACGAGGTGGAGGTGGCCTTCCTCGCGCAACGCGGGTGAGCCTCCGCTGACCGAGCCGGCCCCTGCTGGTCGAGCCGGCACCGAGCGCAGCCGCCGGGCCGAGCAAGCGACGGAGGAGCGCCTCGAGGTCGAGAGCCCACTCCCGCTGGTTGAGCCGGCACCGAGCGGAGCGAGGAGCCGAGTCGAAACCACCTGGCGCGAGATGCCGGTCTCATGCCGACACCACTGTGACTGCGCATAAACTTCTTCTCGTGTTCAGGTGGTTGAGCGGCAATCAGGGAAGCCCGGGCTGGCCGGCAACTCTCGGGCCGCTGCGCACCCGGACCGGCACGGTCACCCTGCGGCCGGTGAAGATGCGCGACGCCAAGACCTGGAGTGAGTTGCGGATCCGCAACCAGAACGCCCTCCTGCCGTGGGAGCCGACCGGCGTGGGGAGCTGGGCCGAACGCCATCAGCCGGGGTCGTGGCCGCCCCTGTTCGCGGTGTTGAAGTCCGAGGCCAAGCGTGGGGCGTTGCTCCCGTTCGTCATCGAACTCGACGGACGCTACGTCGGACAGCTGACCGTGGGGAACATCCAGCGCGGCGCGGTACGGACCGCGTGGATCGGCTACTGGGTCGACGCGGCCTATGCCGGTAACGGCATCGCGACCGCCGCCGTGGCGCTCGGGGTCGACCACTGCTTCGGTGCCGTCGGCCTGCACCGGCTCGACGCGACGGTGCAGCCGCTCAACGAGGCGTCGCAGAAGGTGTTGACCAACATCGGATTCCGGCAAGAGGGTCTGCTGTTGCGCTACATGGACGTCAACAAGCGCTGGCGTGACCACATGCTGTTCGCGCTCACGGCCGAAGAGGTGGTCGGCAGCGCGGCCGAGGCACTGGTCCGGGCGGGCAGGGCGACGTTCCAGTGATGCGGGGCGCGGCGTCCCGACCGACATGCACTTGGGAGATCGGTGCGTTCCGGGACCCCGAGCGCGCCCGATGGGGCGGGGCTCGTGATCTCGGCGCTGCTCGACAAGTACCGCTACCGCTAGCCGCCGGTCAGCGGCCGGTTTCGACGGGGAAGTCCCGCGCGCGCATCTCCGATTCGATGGCCCCTCGAGTACGCAGATAGGAACTCGTCCGGATCGAGTCGTCGGCGGTGTACAGCGAGGGCAGGAACGTCGAACCGCGCTGATCCCGGTGCGCGCCATCGGCGCCCGCACGCAGCAAGACGAGGCAGTGATCGATGTTGAGCACATCAGCCGCGGTGAACAGCGGCGTCCGACCGGCGAGTGGCTGCACCGAGTCGAGGTCGGCGCCGCGGTCGATCAACAGACGCAAGGCGTCTCCGCGACGATGGCGGACCGCGGTGTGGACGACGTTGCCGCCGATCCGGTCGGACGCCTCGACCAGCCCCTCGTCGAACCCGATGATGGTGCGGAAGGCGTCGAAACGGTCGAGCAGCACGCTGTAGGCGACGGCGTTGTACCGGCCGGCGCCCGGCAGGTGTGGATCGGCGCCCGCGCGGAGCAGGGCACCCACGGCCGTCGGCGGCCCGAATTCCACCGCCCACTGCAGGGGTGTGATGTCCACGCGGCGGGGGTCGATGTCCGGGTCGCCGCCGAGTTCGTCGAGGTCGGCGCCGGCGGCGATCAGGGAGTCGATCTGCGGCTGGTCGTCTCGCCGGGCGGCGTCGAGCAGTCGAACGGTGGGTGCGGTGAAGTAGTCGGCCGCGTCCACGCGCGTCGAGACGACATCGGCGATCCATCCGCATCCCGCGACCATGCACGCCGACATCGCTGCGGCGAACAACCCCACGAGTCTCCTCATCCGCACCAAGTCCTCCGCACCAGGCTGTTCCCTCCACGACCTTCGCCCTGAATGTCCGATTTCGACGATAGTCCGGATCGGCTCGTCGACACATAGGCTCTCGGAATGACCGAGCACATCGACGAACTGGAGATCGTGGTCCGCGGCAACGCTCGCGGGCGGTACCGGCCCGAGCGCGGAATCATTTACCTCGTGGTGCGGGTGGAGGGTGCGGACAAGCCGGCGGTGTACACGGGCGCGGTCGAGGTCCACGCCGAGCTGAGTCACGCGCTGACGGACCACGAGTCGACCGGGATGGTGACCCGATGGTCGGCCGACTCGGTGCGGGTGTACTCCTATCGCCCGTACTCGGACACCGGGGAGCGGCGAGAACTGGTGTACAACACCCGTATTCGCATCGAAGCCGAGTTCGTCGACTTCGAGAGGCTGTCGGAGTTCATCGACCGGTGGGCGTCGGTCGACGCCGTCGAGATCGAGGACGTCGACTGGGATCTGCGCGAGGAGACCCGGCGCGAACACGAACGAGAGTTGCGTCGCGCCGCGGTCGACGACGCGATTCTCAAGGCGCAGGCCTATTCCGATGCGGTGGGTCGGGGACCGGTGACACCTGTGCTGTTGTCCGATCCGGACATGGCCGTGCGCGTGCCGGCGTCACCGCGTCGGGCCATGCCGATGGCGGTCGCCGCCGGTCCACCGTCCTCGCCGTCGCTGGAACTGCGGACCGACGACATCGAGATCGCCGTGGCGGTGGACGCGCGATTCCGGGCGCACTGACCCTCTCGGCAACGGTGTTGCTGAGAGGCGCGTGTGAAACCCGTGCCGATTCGCTTGTGACACGGCGCGTCTACCCGGGGCCGACGTCTCGTCGCCCTAGATTGTGGAGTGGCTTCGTGTGACCAGAGTGAATGAAGGGAGAGTCGCATGCCCAACTCCGTACTGTGGGTCTGTCTCGTCGCGGTCTGGCTCTTCGTGCTGGTCCCGATGGTCATCAAGGGACGTCCGCAGATCCTGAAGTCGACCGACGCGGCGCGCAAGACGCGTCTGCTGCACCGTGGTGGGTCGCGTGCCACGACCGCTTCGGGCAACCGCCGCCGGTCGTCGGCCCGGCACCCGCACGACCCGTCCTGGAAGTCCTCGCGCCGCAGCACAACCGCGACGCTCGAGAAGGACGCCGACGTGGAGGCCGCGGACGACGCCGAAGTCGATGAGACCAAGCCCTCGACCCGGATGCGTCGTTCCGGCAACGCCAAGGTCGAGAAGCCGGTGGCCGAATCCGCGGGCGACGACACCCAGGTGGCCGAGACCGTACTCGACGAGACCGAGGACGGGCTGGTGGACGGCGACGCGACGGCGGAGGCCGGCGACGACATCGAGGCCGAGGCCGACGTCGAACACGTTGACACCACCGAGGACGAGGCGGACGCCACGTCCGAGGCCGCCGAACACGACGGCGACTTCGAGGACGTCGACAGCGAGTACGAGGACGCCGAAGACGAACTCGACGACGACACCGACCACGACGACACCTACCACGACGACGCCGACTACGACGACGCCGAATACGAGGACGTCGCAGACGAACTCGACGAAGACGAGTACGACGACTACGCCCGTGGGTCGCGGCACACCGACGCGCCGTCCGCGGTCGACGAGGACGAGACCGCCGAGACGGACGACGCCGAGGTCGACGAGGTCGAGGACAGCCGCCCCGCGGCGCGCTCGTCGAGCAGTCGACGGTCCGGACGCAGCATCTACTCCTCGGACAAGGAACGCGAACTCAAGTACCGGGAACGTCAGCGCGTCACTCTGGGGCTGTTCGTACTCGTACTGCTGGCGATCGTGGCCGGGTTCGTCGTCGGGATGCCCGGCTGGGTCGCCACCGGCGTGCTCGGTCTGCTCCTGGTCGGTTACCTCGCGTACCTGCGTCGTGCGGTGAAGACCGAGCAGCAGATCCGGGCGCAACGTCTCGCGCGTGCCAAGCGGTCGGCGCGCGCCGAGGAGGAGCGTCGTCGACGCGCCGCAGCGGTTCCGGAGTTCGCCGCCGCACCTCCGCCTCCGCGACTTCGGCGACCCGGCGGCGCAACGGTTCTCGAGATCGACGACGAGGATCCCGTGTTCGATCACATCCCGCCGTTCCAGCGGCGTCGAATGGACCGCGAGGACCTGCAGTACCGCCGCGTCGGCTGACCCGGCATCGCAGTTCAGCAGTAGGTTTCGCTCGGCGACACCTACTGCTGAACTGCTTGTGGGTTACTTGGTCAATGCCGGCCTGCCATGCGAATCCAGCCACGCCTGACCGGCTTTCGCGGCCCGCGACAGTGCGAACCGTTCGCCGAGGTAGGTCGCCGGGGCCCCGATGACGGGGATGTAGGCCAGCATGCGGAAGAGGGCCATCGGTTGCGGACGCTTCTCGAATTCGTCGTCGACGGCGCGCAGCAGCTTCGCCGCATCCCAGATCGCGGCGAACAGCGACTTCTCGCGTTCCTTCGGTTCCGACGGCAGGGACTCGCCCGACTCGGCGGTGACATCCGGGTTCGTGAGATCGCGCTTGCACAGCACCGACGCGAGCAGCTGCACCTGCCGCTTGCGATCGGTGACCTCGTACTCGCGGGCGATCGCCACCAGCACCATGGCCTGGTTGGCGAAACCGAGGTAGGGCGTGATCGGCAGACGCTTCGCCCACACGCCGAAGACTCCCGGAAACGCCACGGCACCGGTGTTCAGGGTGCCGATGCGGGTCACCCACCAGCTCGCGCGCTTGTGCATCGACCGCTCGGACCAGCCCTTCGTGCCGGGCCACTCCGCGACGTCGAGCAGCTTCGACGCGGCGTGCTGGGCCTGCTGCAGGCGCGAGTCGGAATGGTCGTCATCGTGGAAGGTGTGGCCCTTCAGCCCGAGCGGGTCCCGCTCGGCGAGGGCATCGAGGACGGGGTTGATCACCCCCACGACATTGTCGAGAATTCCGGCCAACTGCTGATCTGACATCCGAGGCACTCGTCCAGCCTAGTGGTGTACCAGCCGTTTGGGAGTCGACGACCCCGGGCTGATAAAGTGGCTCGCGGTTGGTCGCAAGACCTCCCGGGGCTATGGCGCAGTTGGTAGCGCGACTCGTTCGCATCGAGTAGGTCTGGGGTTCGATTCCCCATAGCTCCACCGATAACAGCAGTTCAGACGGCCTCACCCGCGTCCCGGGTGGGGCCGCTTCTCGTTGTTCAACGGGAACCTGCGCGAGGCGATCGAGCAGGCGCCGCGCGTCCCCCTGAGTCCCCGGCTCAGAGTCGGGTCTGCAACCCCCAGCCTCGTCGTCAGTTGCCGGGGCTCGTGACCTCTCCCGGTTCGCGATCGCGTTCCTGACGCGCCGCTCCGACCGCATGCTTGGTGTATTTGCCGGCCAGAACGAGCAGCGCGATGGGCACCATCCAGTTCAGCAGTAGGTCGACAGGGCGGGAACCGTCCGACGGTGCGGACGCCGGCTCGACAAGTCCGGCCACCACATGGCCGACGCCCGTGAACAGGACGGCCAGTCCCCAGACAGCACTGACCTTCCGGTTGGTCGCCCGGAACAACGGGCTCGACCATCGCTCTTCGGGTACCGAGTCCTTGGCGTATTGCTCGGTGAAGGGGACGGTGGCCGCGGAGATCAACATGAGTACGGCGAGTAGCAGGGTGGAGCCGCCGCGGGCGAAGTTTGTCAGCCACTCTCCGAGTGAGTCGCCACCGATGAAGCCGGCGACGGCGATGGCGCCGAAGGTCACCACACCTGCCACGTCGAGGAATTTGATTCCACCCCGCCCACGGCTGGTCCATGCCATGACCGCGGCGAGTGCCGCCGCACAGAGTGCGGCGATGGCGACCGAGTCGTCGCCGTGCCGGTGGCTGAGCAGCGAGAACAAGAACCAAGGTGCCAAACCGAGAACAAAGCCGATCGGATTCATGCGATCACCGAAAGTGTCTGGAGTCGAGTCGATGTCATGATCATCCCAGCACGTACGTCGCCTGGGAGTGCGCGCCGAAGCGGTCGATGCGCGCGAAGTTGATCTCACCGTCGGAGGCGCCGGTGTTGCCGAGGGTGGTGAAACCGAGCGCCCAGCTGAGTTCGGACTGGTAGCGCCAGTGCGCCCACCGGTAGCTGTTGGAGTACGTCACCGACGCCGACATGTGCGCCGGGTTCGCTGACCAGGCACGCACGACCTCGACGCCGCCACGCGGAAGGACCGGGGCGGGAGGGTCGATCCACTGTGTGATCGACGAACTTCCTCCCCAGGTGTCGGTGGACGGCCATCCGCTCAGCGACAGGTCCCAGCCCGTCTTGTTGATCATGATCAGGGTCACGGTCGATCCGCCTGGAGGCGTCGGCCGTGCCTGAGCGTGCGGCGACGTGCCGATGCTCAGGCCGAGCGCGAACAGCAGTGCTGACACGAGTGCGATCAGACGGTTGGCGGATCGTGTTGTGTGCATGACGGGGTCCTCACTGATTGTTTCCATGGGGTGATCTGCTCGACGGGCACACTTTCCGAAATGCTGCTCGGTGTGGCAGGTCGACTCGCTGAGTTGCGACGATAGCACTTTGAATGTAGTCCAACTACATCAAAATAGAGACGGGATGCTTTCTCCGCGTCCGGCGGGCGATGGGGTCGTCCACCGCCCGGTGAAGGTGGCGGGATGGCCCGCGATCACCACCAGGAAACGGCGGGCCCACCGTGGGGGTGAACATGCTGGTGGTCGCAACGATCGAGATGTCGTGAATTGCACCGGCTTCCGGTCGCGGGCAGCATTGCAGATGCCGCCCTCGGTAGGGGGCGTTCGGTGCGGGCAAGGAGGTTGCGGTGAGTTGGTGCCGTGTAGCAGGTGGTCCCTGGTCAACGGCGCCCGCTCTTGCGATCGTGATCGCCGGCGCTCTGGTGGGCTGCGCCGGCACCACAACCGGCAGTGGCACGCCCGTCGGGTCGTCGACCCGTGGCCTGTCGGTGCCCTCGACAGTCGGGGAGGTTCATCTGGACGTCGGCGACACGTTGGCCGTCGAGTTCGGCACCGTGAACTACAGCGTCGGCGATCAGTGGAGGGTGGCCGATGATCCTGATCCCGAGGTGCTCACACCGTTGCTCGCCGACGGGTCGGGCGGCGAACAGGAGCCGGCCCCGCCCGGGAGTGCAATCGAGCTGACCATGCGGTTCGTCGCAGTGGCGCCCGGCTCGACATCGATCGCTTTCGAGTATTCCTATCGGGGTGGAGCGGGCACCCCACCCGATTCCGGCCCGCGGCGCCGAACCGTGACGGTGACAGTGGCAGGGCAGTCCTAGCGCGCGGCCTCTCGGTCGGGCACGTGCCGGCGGCGACGCAGATCGTGCGCGGGGTCAGCGATCCGCGGTGACCCGTGTACCCGGGAGTCACGCGGATGCGGCGGCGCGATGAGAACCGGGCGTACACTGCGACCAACTGGATCGAACATCCGACAGACCACTGTCGGCGTCACCGGTGTCAGATGACCGCCCACGGGTGGTCGAGTCAGGTGGCAACGGTGAAGGTCGTTACTCGTCCCGTGGGAGTCAGCCCACGGGTCTCCCCGAACAACCGGCTCGACGGATGAAGCCGCTGCTCGGCCCCGCCCGGGTGCGATTCGGCGTCGACCCGGCCGCGGTTGTCGCCGGTGCCTGGTATCCGTACACGGTCCAACTCGCCGACGAACTCCCCGGGATGCTCACGACGGCGCGGTCGTCGGTCGGCGATGTCAGCGGCATCGACGTGAACTGGAGCAGCTTTCGTCGTCTTCCCGGTCTGGACTCGCCGGACTCGCCGGAGAAGCCTCCTCTGATGACACTCACCGCGTCCGGACGGTCGGTGACCCTGCTGGTCATCCCGCCGCGGACGGCGTCCTCACTCGCGGCGATCCTGCTGCGACAAGCGAGTGGCAGCGTCCTCGGGGACGGCCGGTGCCATTCGCTGGAATTCCGTCGTGCCGAGCGCATCCTGGCGCGTGCCGGCCTCGCGGCCACCCGCGAGACGCGCTGACCGCCTCGGCACCCAGACCGTCACTCCCGCTGACACGGTCGCTTCCAGGGTCGTGGCCAAGCCCTGCGGTGTAGGTTTTCGCCCATGACCGCCGCGATGCTCACGTTCGCCGGGACGTTGCTCGTCGCGGTGATCGGTGCGGTCATCGCGCGGCTCGACGCCAACGACCGCCACCAGAAGCTCTCGCAGAAGGTCGACATCCTGACCAAGCTGCCGCATGATTCCCCGGCACACGCGCGGATGAGCGGGATCGTCCTCGACGCCATCGACGAACTCGGCGAGTACGAGCACCGGCGTCGAAGTGCGGTCTTCCAGCGGAGGGCCCTCACCATGGCGTTCCTGGCCTGGCTCGTGGTGGTCGGCCTGCGCATCGCTGCCGAACAATTCGACGTCGGGCACTACGAGCAGATCATGCACTATGCCGCCGTGACCCTGCTCGTGCTCGGCTTCGTGCTGGTGTTCGCCTCGGCGGTCGCCACGGTCCGTGACATCCGGCACCGCGACGAGGAACCCGGCTCGGACTGATGGCGGTCTCGCCCGGCGGCGGAGGCGGGCCGCGCGGCGATCTGGTTTTCACAGTGGGTCCTGTGAAACCCACGTTCCGGCCTGAGACGGTTTGTTAGGTTTCGTCCATGAGATCGCCGAAGACCCTGTGGGGCCTGATCGTCGCCGTGATCGGTGTGCTGGTGATGACCGTGGCACCCGCCCGTGCCGACACCCTGCCGGTCGCCTACAACTTCCTGGGCGGCATCCCGAACGAACTGGCCGATCCGGGCGGCTCACTTCCCGGTTCGAATGACTGGAACTGCAAACCGTCTGCGCGCCATCCCAATCCGGTCATCCTGGTCCATGGCACAGGCGGGTCGCAGCAGACCAACTGGGGTACCTACGTCCCGCTGCTGAAGAACGAGGGTTATTGCGTGTTCGCGCCGACCTACGGCGCCGTGACGGGGGCGCCGTGGCCGATCAGCGCAATCGGCGGCATGGGCGAGATGTCGACCAGCGCCGCACAGTTCGGTGAGTTCGTGGACAAGGTCCGCCGGACGACCGGCGCGTCCAAGGTCGACATCGTGGGCCACTCGCAGGGGTCGGTGGTGCCCGCGTACTACGCGAAGTATCTCGGCGGACGAGACGCCATCGACAAGTACGTGTCGCTGGCCCCGGCGTGGCGGGGCTCCGGGGTCGGTGGGAACGACGTGATCATGCCGATCGTCCGGTCTCTCGGACTACGGCCCGAGCAGGTGCCGTTCTGTCAGGCCTGCGCCCAGCTCGACCCCGGGGCGCCGGTGCTGCGCAAGATCGCCGCCGGCGGCTTCTACCTGCCGTCGGTCCGGTACACCAACATCGCCACGCGGTATGACGAACTCGTCGTGCCCTACACCCTCGGATTGCCGCCGGGCGGTTCGAACGTACGAAACATCGTCGTGCAGGACGGGTGCTCGGTCGACTACACCGAGCATGCCGGGATCGCGGGTTCGCGGCGTGCGGCGTTCTTCGTGCTGAATGCGCTCGATCCGGAGAACCCGCGACCGGTTCCGTGTGACCGCGCCGCACCGATCACGGGGAGCCCGTTCTGAACGCGCTCGGAAGACGTTTCATAGGCGGGGGTTTCAGGCGGAGTCGAGGTCGTGCCGTGGCCATTGCGACGGCCGCGATCCTGGTCGGGATCTGCGCTCTCGGTGGTGTCGGGACGGCGTCGGCGAATGTTCCGTCGCTCGGTCCCGCCTTCGAGTTCGGCGTCGCCCAATCCGGTTTCCAGTCCGAAGGGTACAACCGCGACTCGAACTGGGTGCGATACGGCGATCAGGGCCGGGTTGCCCACCGTGTCGGCAACGCGGTCGACTTCTACCATCGCTACGCCGAGGACATCGCCCGCGCCGAGAGCCTCGGAGTGGGTATCTACCGAACGTCGGTCGAATGGTCGCGGGTGGAACCGTCGCGCGGTCGGGACGATCCGGCCGGGTGGGCGTTCTACGATCGGGTGATCCGCGCGGTCGTGGACGCCGGGATGCGGCCCATGATCACCCTCAACCATTGGGTGCATCCGGGCTGGGCGGTCGACCTCGGCGGCTGGAATCGTCCGCAGATGTCGGCCGACCTCGTACGCTTCGCCGAGCGCGTGGTCGATCGGTATGCGTGGGCCGACCCGCTGTGGATCACCTTCAACGAACCCACCGAATACGTTCGGCGCGAGGTGATGTACGGGGGAGTGGCACCGCAGAACGTGGGGCTCATGGCCGACGGGATCGTGACGGCGCACCGGGCGATCTACCGCCACATCCACCGCGCCCAACCCGGGGCGCAGGTGTCGTCGAACATGGCGTACTACCCGATCGCCGGTGTCCAGACATGGCTCGAATCGGTGTTCCCGCAACGCATGCGCAACACACTCGATTTCGTGGGCGTCGACCACTACTACTCCTTCTCGGTCACCGACGCTTCCGTCGCCAACGGCGCGTCGGGTGAGTTCTGGAAGAGTTCGCAGGCACCGGAGAGCATCTACTACGTGCTCCGTCATGTCGCGCAACAGTTCCCGGGAAAGCAGATCCGGGTGATCGAGAACGGTCTGGCCACCGACCCCCGAGGCCGGCGGCCGGACGGTTACCGGCGGGCCGACCACCTACGCGACACCGTGTACTGGCTGCAGCGAGCCCGTCAGGACGGCATCGACGTGGCGTCGTACAACTACTGGAGCCTCACCGACAACTACGAGTGGGGTGACTTCGACTCGCGTTTCGGTCTGTACACCGTTGACGCGCAGCATGACCCGAGTCTGGCCCGTCACCCGACCGATGCGGTCGCCGCCTATCGTCAGATCACCCGTGACCACGGAGTTCGCCGCGACTATCGTCCGACGCGGATGCCGGTGGCGTGCTCGCTGGTCGCCGTGCCGGACAGCTGTACGACTCCGGCCGTGGTCCGGTGACGCTGTGCGGTGACGTTGCGCGACGATGACGTCAGGCGACGCCGAGTGCTCGTAATCCCGCGGCGGTGGCGGCGGCGAGGATGACCACGACGGCGAGGGGCGCCTTGAGCAGCGCCGCGATCACGCCGACCGCCACACCAGCGGGCCGCGCCCATCCGGCGAAGTCGTGGTCGATGAAGAACGCGCCCGTCAGCGCCACGGCGACGAGCAGGACGACGGCCGCCCGGTCCATCAGCTTCTCGGTCGCCTCCGACACCGAGATCCGGTTCCGCAGGACAGGTCCGGCGGCGCGCATCGCGTAGGTGCCGACGGCGAGGAGTGCGACGCCGATCGCGAGGGAGGCCCCGGTGTTCACTGCCCGCTCCGAATGGTGTTGTGCCCGAAGATGTCACGTGTCGTGACGTCCTCGTCGGCGGCGTCGGAGTCGGACCGATCCGGTGTACGCGGCGGTGCCGCACGGAACCGCCGGGCCGTCTCCAGCGCGGCAAACCCCCCGAGCGCACCGATGATCGGCAACCCGGCCGGCAGAAACGGTGTCGACGCCACGGCGACCGCTGCGCCGATGGTCACGGCCGCCCAGGTGGCGCCGTCGCGAAGGGCCGGGATGGCCAATGCGGCGAGCAGGGCGGGGAACGCGGCGTCGAGCCCGAGGCTCGCGGGGTCGGCGACCACGCCGCCGAGGGCGGCCCCCAGGGCGGCCCCGACGGGCCATGAGACGAGAACACCCAGACCGCACAACAGGAATGCGGCGCGTGCGCGACGTGGGTCGGACTCGGCCGTCGCCAGGGCTGCTGTCTCGTCATTGATGAGGTGTGCGCCGAACAGGATCTCGGGAGTGCTGCGCAGGTGTTTCCCGACGGCGAGGCCGTATCCGAAGTTGCGGGTGTTCACCAACAGGCCCGCCAGTGCAGCCAGGATCGGGAGCCCGCCGGCGGCGAGGATGCCGACGAAGACGAATTCCGACGAGCCGGCGAGCACCACCGTGGCGATCAGGACGATCTGCCACAGCGCGAGACCCGCGGTGTGCGCGGCCACGCCGTACGACGCCCCGATGACGAGCACCGACAGAGACATCACCACGACGGCGCGCAGGGTCGCCGTGTCGAGTGTTCTCCAAGCCGAACGCATGACTATCATAGTGAACAAGAGGGGGGTGTTCGTCAAGATGGACGATCGGACGGTTTGATGAACGATGCGCGGTCGGTGAACCCGAAAGAGCTCGTCGCGGCGTCGCTGAAACGGGAACGAACGCGGGCCGGTCTGTCCCTGACCGAACTCGCGCGCCGAGCCGGAATCGGGAAGTCGACCCTGTCCCAGCTCGAATCGGGGGAGGGGAATCCGAGCGTGGAGACCCTCTGGGCCCTCTCGACGGCCTTGGGCGTGCAGTTCTCGGCGCTGCTGGATTCGCCGACGCCGACGGTCGAGGTCATCCGTTTCGGCGAGGGGCCGGTCATCCCGGCCGCGGACGCGGACTATTCGGCCACCCTGCTGTCCACCGCCTCGCCGGGGTCGCGGCGCGACATGTATGTCATCAGGGCCGAACCCGGCAAGCCGAGAATCTCGGCGCCGCATGCGCGCGGGATCATCGAGCATGTCGTGATCAGTTGCGGCCGTGCGCGTCTCGGTCCCACGGACTCCGCCGAAATCCTCGCGGCGGGTGATTACATCTCGTATCCCGGCGACGTCGAGCACGTCTTCGACGCACTGGAGCCGGGTACCGTTGCGGTGATGCTCAGCGAGGCGTTCTGAGACGGTGGCACGGGTTCCGGCGAAACGCGACGTGCATCACAGCGATTCGCGGTATCGATGACCGACGCGTACTGTTGCTGACAGTGATGCGCCCGTACCGGCCGCGTCTAGCGTCGTAGAACGCCTCTCTCGCAGGTCTGGAGATTCCGACACAGGTCGGCCACCTGCCATTGACTTCATACGGCGAACGAGCTCGCGCACCCGCGTGTTCGCCACCGGCACCGCCTTGCACGTCAGTCGTGCTGTTCGCGTGCCAAGCACAGGAAGACACCTGCACACCACATGACTGCTGTACTCGAAACCCCGACGACCACCCCTGCCGACGCCGCTGCGTCTGCTCCCGGTGTGTCGTTCGAATCCCTCGGTGTTCCAACCGAACTCGTCAAGGTCCTGGCCTCGCAGGGCAAGACCGACGCCTTCCCGATCCAGCAGGACACCCTGCCCGACACCCTCGACGGCAAAGACGTCCTGGGCCGCGGCAAGACCGGATCGGGCAAGACCCTCGCCTTCTCCATCCCGCTCGTCGCCGGCCTGGCCGAGATGCAGGTCAAGCGCTACGTGGGAGCACCCACCGGCCTGATCCTGGCGCCCACCCGCGAGCTGGCGACCCAGATCGCCGCGGTCGTCGAGCCGCTCGCCGCGTCCGTGGGACTCACCGTCACCACCGTCTTCGGCGGGGTCAAGCAGACCCGCCAGGAGCAGGCGTTCCGCCGCGGCGTCGACATCGTCGTCGCCTGCCCCGGTCGTCTCGAGGACCTGATGCGCCAAGGCATCGTCCGCCTCGACGAGGTCGAGATCACCGTGATCGACGAGGCCGACCACATGGCCGACCTCGGCTTCCTCCCCGTCGTGACCAAGATCCTGGCCGCGACCCCCGCCGACGGACAGCGGATGCTGTTCTCGGCGACGTTGGACAACGGCGTCGACAAGCTCGCCAAGCGCTTCCTCGACAACCCGGTGCTGCATTCGGTGGACTCGGCGGAGTCGCCGGTCGCCGCGATGACCCACCACGTCTTCGAGGTCTCCTCGGCGAACAAGCAGGATCTCGTCGCCGAACTCGCCTCCGGCACCGGGCGCCGCATCCTGTTCATGCGCACCAAGCATCAGGCCAAGAAGCTCGCCAAGAAGCTGACCGAGGCCGGGATCCCCGCCGTCGACCTGCACGGCAACCTCAGCCAGGCGCAGCGCGACCGCAACCTCGCCGCATTCGGTGAGGGAGACGTCCGCGTCCTCGTCGCCACCGACGTCGCCGCCCGCGGCGTGCACGTCGACGGCATCGAGCTCGTCGTTCACGTCGACCCGCCGGCCGAGCACAAGGCGTACCTGCACCGCTCGGGCCGCACCGCCCGGGCCGGGTCGGCCGGCGACGTGGTGACGGTGTGCCTGCACGAGCAGCGTCGTGAGGTCGCGCAGCTGCTGCGCAAGGCGAAGATCAACGTCACCCCCGTCTCCGTCGACGCCTCGTCGGCGGCCGTCGACGAGCTCGTCGGCGAGCGCGCGCCCCGCGTGTCCGCAGCCGCGCGCGCCGCAGCCGAGGCCGCGCGTGGCGGCGGTGCTCAGGGCGGCCGCGCTCAGGGCGGCCGCGCTCAGGGTGGCCGGTCACAGGGGAGTCGCCGCGGCGGTCGTGGCCGAGGCCAGGGCGGTAACGGCAGTGCTCGAGGCGAGAACCGGAGCGCCGGCACCGGCGGTGGCCGGAACGCCGCCGGCGGTGACGCGCGCGGCACCCGCGGCGAGGGCCGCGGACGTCCGGCCCGGAGTGACTCACGGTCCGGCGGTTCGCGCTCGGCCGAGGGTCGCACAGGCGGTCAGGCTCGAGGCGCGGGACACTCGCGGGCCGGCGATCAGCAGCGCGCGGGCAGCCGCGGGCAGGGTCGTCGGGTGAGCCGCCCCGCCGGTTCGCCGACCGGTCGCTGACGACGCGCCGGCCGCGCACGACAACCGAAGAACGATGCACGAGCCTCGAGGGGTGGCACTGCCGCCCTTCGAGGCTCGTCCCTTTTGCTCCGCGCACCGCATGACCAGTGGTCGTGCGGCCCTGTCGGATCAGGCAGGCAGGAATCGCTGGGCCAGCCGCGGTGCGAGCCACGGGCGGGCGCCCCAGGCGATCGCCTTGCCGGTGAGGCCGATCCATCCCGGCGACACCCGGCCGTAGCCGGCCAGCAGGGCGGTGGCCGGGTCGACGCTGATGTGTACGTCGGGGCGGCGGGGTTCCGGCGGGTCGATCACGAGCTCGCCGTCGGTGAACTCGTAGACATGGCGTTCGCCGCACCCGCGCAATCGGATGTCGTAGGTGCCGGAATGGCCGGCGGCGTTCACCGGATCGACCCAGCTCGGCAGGATGTGCTGGCGGGCGCGGATGATCATCGACACCACCTCGGGCTCGACCCACCAGCGGGCGCCGACGGCCCGGGCGATGTCGTGGGCGTGCACGACGAACTCACCGATCAGCAGACCCAGTGCGGCGTCCGCGCGGATGAGGCGGTCGCCGTCGAAGTGCATCTTGGGGACCTGGGCGTGGAAGTGCGACACCTCGTCGACGAGTTCGCGCAGGTCGTCGGCCAGCCGACGGCACAGCAGTCGCTCGTCTCGGGTGGGCAGGTTGGCGATCTGCTTGGCGTTGAAGTCGGGGACGTCGACCGCCGAACAACACCATTCGCCCTCGCCGCGGGCCAGCCCGAGAAAGCGCGACGGTGCCGACGCGACATGACCCAGGCAGTCGGTCAGCGTCCAGCCGGGGACGTCCGGGAGCCGGGTGTCGGGGTCGTCGACCCCGAGCACGAGATCGGTGAACCGATCCCCGGTCGTGAGCGCGGCGTCGATGTAGTCAAACCTCGAGAACATCCCCGTCGCGCGTGGTTCCTCCCCCCACATGGGGCACGACAGTACCCCGGCGCGTTGCGACGTGCGACACATTCAGTCCCAACACGCCGAACCTGGGGACAGATGTGCAACGTGCGCAACATTATTCACAAACGCGCACGGTGATTCTCAATCGTGTGACGCTGCTGGGGCGGCTTCGCCGAGACGGACGCACACGACGCCGAGCACGATGAGCAGGCCGCCGGCGAGTTGGATCGGTGCCGGCAGTTCGTCGAGAACCAGCCAGGCGAAGACCACCGCGAACAGGACCTCGGACAGCGCGACGAAAGACATCACGCGCGCGCCGAGGAGCCGCCCGCCCGCGATGCCGAAGCCGTAGGCCATGGCGGCCGAGACCACACCGAGCAGGACCAGCGGCACCCACCAGGCCACCTCGAGTGCACCGACCCGGACCGGAACGGTGGTCATGGTCATCGGCAGGAGTCCGGTCAGTCCGGCGCCGACGAGGGCCAGCGCACCGATGAGCAGGCCGCCGGCGGCGAGGCTCAACGGCGGCCAGCCCGTGCGGTCGTCGGCCGAGATCACGAAGTAGGCGGCGGCCCCGACCATCGCGGCCAGCGCCCACAGCACCCCGACCGCACTGATCGGCACGTCGCCCGTCAGGTCGAGCACGAGTGCCAGTCCGGCGATCGCGAGGGCCGCGCCGAGGACCGTGACCCGTCCCGGACGCTGACCGTGGCGGAGCCACATCCACACCAGCACCGCGACCGGCGCGGTGTACTCGATGAGCAGCGCGACCCCGACCTGCAGGTAGGTCACCGCGTAGAAGTAGGCGAGCTGACAGCCTGCCACGGCGAGCAGGCCGTAGCTGACGAGCACGGGCCAGGACCGGCGGCCGGGCCGGTCCGGGACGGGCCGTCGGCGATCGCGGAAGGCGAGCAGGCCGGGCACGGCCAGCACCAGTCCGCCGAGCGCGATGCGCACCGTGACCGTCGCGCCGGCCGACCACCCCGCCTCGATCATGGCCCGGGCGAGTACGCCGGAGATGCCGAAGCAGGCCGAGGAGATGAGGGCCAGCGTGATGCCGAGGGCAGGTCGGGGGAGGGCGGGAGTGCGGTCCGCGGAGCTCACGGATTCTTCGCGGCGACGATCGCCGTGCGAACGGCTTCGCGGCACTCCGGCCCGGCCGGCTCGCCGGTCCCGAGGTAGAAGCTGCCCGGGCGACCCTCGTCACCGGCGAACCCGGTCACCGAGAATCCGTCCGACTCGGGAACATACGGGGTCGACGACATCGACGCGACGGCCAGCGGACACGACAACGCCGCGACCCCGCGCTTGGCCCCGGACACGATGACGATCAGGTGGGTCGGGTGCAGCACGATCAGCGTCTGGTGCTCGGAGTCGGGGTCGACCGGGTTGCTGCGTCGTCCGAAGACCTTGCCGAGGAACGTCGTCGACGGCGGGTTGATGCTCCGGGTGGTCCACGCCGGCAGATCATCGGTGACCGTGAGCTGCTTCGACTCGGCGTGGTCGCGCAGCGTCGCGGCGACGTCGGCGGAAAGGTCGGACAGATCGGCACGCACGGTGGTGCGCTGATACGCGGGCCCCATGGCTGCTCAATCTAGTGCAGTGGCCCCGCCGTCGAGGCCGGCGACGGACTGCGCGACACCCAGACGTCGGCCGAGTAGCCGACGCCGACGCGGCACCGAGACCTCCGGCGCCCTCGCCTCGAGGTCGTCGAGCAACGACGCGACGGTCTGCGCGGAGTCGGTCTTGTTGGTGCCGATGAAGCCCGACGGCCCTCGCTTGATCCACCCCGTCACGTACATGCCCGACACGGGTTCGGTCCCGTCGAGAACGCGGCCGTCGAGGTGGGGGATGACCCCCGCGGCGTCGTCGAACGGCAGGCCGGGTACCGGCACGCCGCGGTAACCGACCGAGGTGAGGACCAACCCGGTCTCGAGAGTGGTGGTCTCGCCGGTGGGTTCGATGCCCACCGCGGACCCGGCGTCGTCGATGACGGGCCGGTTGCGGCCGACGACCAACGCGCTCGCCCGACCGTGGGGGCCTGCGGTCACCTCGGACGGAGAGCTGAAGAAGACCAGCCGGATTCGACGGCCCGTCGGCTCGGGGCGCGCGGCGCATTCGGCCAGGATCTCGAGTTTGCCGCGGACGGTGGCGTCGAGATCGGCCGGCGCGGGGAGCGCATCGAGATCGGCGGCATCGACGGTGACCGGGACACCCGAATCGACCAGTCCGATGAGTTCGGGCAGGGTGAACGCCGCGTGCGCGGGTCCGCGACGTCCCATCACGACGACTTCGCGCACCGACGAGGCCCGCAGGGTCGCCAGCGCACTGCGAGAGATGTCGGTGGCCGCGAGCGTGTCCGGGTCGGCGACGAGAATGCGCGCGACATCGAGGGCGACGTTGCCGTTGCCCACGACCACCACACGCTCGGTGTCCAGGTCGACGTCGAGGTCGGTGAAGTCGGGGTGGCCGTTGTACCAGCCCACGAAGGAGGTCGCACTGGACACACCCGGGAGGTCGAATCCGGGCAGTGCGAGTCGCCGGTCGGTGGGGGCGCCGCACGCCCAGATCACGCCCTGGTGCCGGGTGCGCAGGTCGGCCAAGGTGAGATCCCGCCCGACCTCGGTGTTCAGCAGGATCTCCAGACGCGGGTTGCGCGCGATGTCGTCGAACAGCTCCATCACCTTGCGGGTGTGCAGGTGATCGGGTGCGACGCCGAAGCGTGCCAGCCCGAACGGTCGGTCGAGGCGCTCGTACATGGTGACCGAGACCTGCGGCTGCCGCAGCAACTCGTCAGCGGCATACATCGCCGAGGGGCCCGAGCCCACGATGCCGATCGAGATCGAGCGCTCGACGGCCAGCTGCCGCGGCCGGTCGATGGGTGCGAGTGGCAGCCGACGGGCCGGATCGACGGGGAAGCGCGCGGCCCCGTCGGCCGGGTCGTGGTACTGCGTCGCGTTGACCTCGACGAACCGCTCCTGGCCCGCGGGTAGACGGTGACCCGGGACGATGGCGCCGACCGGGCACGCACTGACACACGCGCCGCAGTCGACACAGGTCGCGGGATCGATGTACAGCATCTCGGCGATGCCGAAATCGGGTTCTTCGGGCGTGGGGTGGATGCAGTTGACGGGGCATGCATAGACGCACGACGCGTCGCCGCAGCACGCCTGGGTGACGACGTGGGGCATGGTCTCGGGATCTACCTGCGTTCGGTGCGGCTCAGGCCGCGGTGTAGGTGGGCTCGCTGCGGAAACGCGAGGGCCGACCGCTGATGCCGAGTGCACGCCACAGCAGTCGCGACACCGGGTTCATCAGCCCGCTCTGCTCGCCGAGCATCCGAACGTCGCCGAAGACGTTGCGCAGGAAGCGCTTCGACTCCGCCGACCGCCAGAAGATGTCCTTCATGACCTCGTCGGGGACGTCGAAACGCTTGGCGAATCCACGCGGCGGCACCACGATCGCGCCGCACAGGATGCGCATGGTCAACGGGAGCATGAGGGACAGGATGAACCGCTGGAAACGGCCACGCTGCGGCACCTGCTCACGGATCAGGTGATGGGCGAACGAGATGTGGCGCGCCTCTTCCGCGACATGGAGCTGCATGACCGCCGCCATCGTGGGATGCAGGCTGGCGCGGGTGCGCAGGAAGTCCTTCTGGATGTGGTCGATCGGCTCCTCGCCGCCGAGGACCCCGAAGAAGAACAGGGTGGGGAAGACGGTCGAGACGAGCGGGACGAACGGAGAGATCAGCCGGTAGCCGATCTTGGCGCCCGGCACGTCCACCCCGGTGCGGTTGATGAACTCCTGGAACATCAGGGTGTGGTTGCACTCCTCCTTGGATTCGTGCGTGGTGTACCGGAATTCGCGCGCGCCGTTGGGGAGCTTGAAGCTGTACTGCATCAGGCCGCGGATGAGGATCGACTCGAACTGCAGCCCGACCTTGGCGACGTTGGCCTGGCGCCACATGCCGATCTCGATCTGTTTCTCCTGGGGGAGCTGCTGGTACCACGGGTGACGCCCGATGGGATCGACCTCGTAGGACAGGATCCAGCGGGGGTCGTTCTCGGTGATCGCCATGTGCGGCGCGTCCCAGTCGATGTCGACGTAGGGATCGAAGTTGCGGTGGACCGAGGCCGCGGACAGGTCGTCGAGCACCTGGCCGTAGTCGTGGTCGCCGCCGGACTTGTCGTGCTGCGGCACGTAGCGGGCGGGGGCCTCGTGCTCCCGATCGATCGGGGTCAGTGCTTTCGTCATCGTCGCATCCCTTCGGGTGGGCGGCTCGGTCGGTGAAACAGACCACAGCGGATGACTCGAACGTATTTCGACGCCGCCTTATTTGTCAACACTCGATGTCACGTTCGATACCGGCACAATGGGCTGGTGCACGTGTCGGCCGATGTCCGGCTTCGGGGGCTGACCTGGTGAGACAGGTGTAATTCGATCGGGTTATATAACCCGGTCGAGGCGATGGCAGCAGGTTAGAGTTACCACCGTCCGTGCCCGTGTCTGCTCACCTGGAGGAGCGATGTCCCGTCGTGTTCACGCGTCCCAGCGCTTCCGGGCCCCGACGCACTCCACCTGCGCCCGCCGGCACGAAGCGCCCGCGGTCGTGACCCGGGTCCGGAGCCGGTCGTGAATCAGCCGCCGCAGGGTCCGACGCGTGTCGTCCCCCCGCCGGGCGGGCCCCCGCCGGGTATGCCCCATCCGGGCGGTCCCCGCCCGGGTGCGCCGGGTCCCCATCGGCCCGGTCCACCGCCCCCGCCTGCTCCCGGTCCGATGCCGCGGCAGGCCCCGCGGTCGCCGAACCGGGGTGCGCCCGGTGCCGGTCCCGGCGGTGCCCTCGGTGATCTGACCCCGCAACTCATCGACACCGACATCTGGACCGACGCGATGGTCGAGGGAGCGGGCATCCCCGTCGTCGACGTCCCGTTCGTGACGGTCGGGTCGGGCATCGGCTCGTTCGTGACCGTCGACTACTTGCGGATCAGCGGGGTGCCGCTCGATCGGATCGCGGTGCTCGGCCCGCAGGATGTGCCGTGGCACAGCTACGAGTATCTGACGCGGGTGTCGCAGATCCCCCGCGGGGAGCGCCTGCGTTCCGACTCGGCGTCGACCCCGGACAACATCTGGGGTTTCCCGTCGTACGCGGTCCGGGAGGCGTGGGCGGACAAGAAGTTCAAGCCTCTGTGGAATGTGTTGGTGGAACCCGTCTTCGCGAACTTCTACACGCCGAAGGCCGGACAGGCATTCGCCTCGATGGAGAAGGAGTGCGAGCGCATCGGCTACCTGAAGTGCCTGCACCGCGGCCAGGTCCGGATGATCCGGCGCCGCGCCGGTGGCGGGTACTTCACGATTCTCACACCGCCGCAAGGATCTTCGCCCACCAAGCGGGTGGCGTTCCGCAGCCAATGGGTCCACGTCGCGATCGGTTACCCCGGGATCAAACTGCTGCCCGATCTGCAGGCGTTCCGGGAGACCTACCGCGACGCCAGCAAGGTCGTGAACGCCTACGAATCCCACGAACACATCTATCAGTCGTTGCAGCGCAAGCCCGGCACCGTGGTGATCCGCGGCGCCGGGATCGTCGCCTCCCGGGTTCTCCAGCGACTCATCGACGATCGCGACGCGTACGGACTCCAGACGCAGATCGTGCACCTGTTCCGCACCTACTACGACAAACCGCACGGGCCGCACATCTTCATGCGGCGCAAGGGCAAGGACGGCTGGGCCTATCAGGGGTTCAACTACCCGAAGTCGGTCTGGGGCGGACAGCTCAAGGCCCGGATGCGCAAGCTCGAGGGGCATGAGCGGGCCGAGGCGTACAAGCAGATGGGCGGCACCAACACGCCCGTCCGCGACGACTGGCAGGAGCAGCTGGCGCGTGGGCGGCGCGAGGGCTGGTACCGCGTCGCCGTCGGCAAGGCGGAGAGTCTGGTGCCCGCGGCGGGTGGTCAGGGTGTGGTGACCACGGTGCGGGTCGACCCGCACGCACCGATCCGGCAGGACCACCGGCCCGACGGGACCTTCGAGATCTACGCCGACTACGTGATCGACTGCACCGGACTCGAAGCCGACGTTCGCGAGCACCGCCTGCTGCGCGACCTGCTCGACCACACCGGTGCCGGCATCAACCCCGTCGGCCGCATGGATGTCGAACGTGACTTCGAGCTGAAGGGCACGCGGAGCGGGAACGGCAAGCTCTACGCCTCCGGCAGCGCCACACTCGGGGGCTATTTTCCCGGCGTCGACACGTTCCTCGGCCTGCAGATCGCCGCCCTGGAGATCGTCGACGACCTGGCGCGCCAGGGTTTCTGCAAGCGCCTGACGCCGTGGCGGTCGACCGCTCAGTGGTGGCGCTGGATGAACAACAAGGGAGTCGACTGACATGTTGCCCACCCTGTGGGGGCGAATCCAGACCCGCGTGCTCGTGCTCGGCATCCTCGGTGGTCTGTGGACCATCGTGCTGGTCCCGTTCCTCTGGCTGATCTCCTCGGGTGATCCGACGATCCTCGACGTCTACCGGGTCGCCTTCACCGTGCTCGTCACCGTCATCGTCCTCGGGGTGTTCTGGGAATTCCTGTACCACTTCCTGCAGCAGTTCCGGTGGGAGAAGGACTGGCCGACGCTGTTCGGGCTCCTCACCGCCATCAACGAGGGCATTCTCGTGTGGGTGGTGATCGACAACACGGGACTCATCCCGGAATCCCTCCGGCCATCTCCCTTCGTGTTCTCGGTCCAGTTCGTCACCACGTGGCTGCTCGTGTGGGTGGCGGTCAACGGCCCACTGCGAGCGGTCTTCCCCCACTGGCGATTCCAGGGAGGTCGTTTCCTGTGACCACTCCGGGCGACATCCCCAGCGTCACACCGACCGTGACGCTGATCCGCGGGGAGGGGGTCGTGATCCGCACGCCGGCGTTCCTGTGCCTGTTGAACGACACGGTGCCCGCGTCCTTCCTCACCGACCTCCTCGACATCGAATCGGCGGTCTCCGTACCGGATTCGGCACCCCGACGCGGACGGCACCTGGTGCGGGCGCTGGCGCAACTGGTGGCCACCGCAGCCGACCCGGTCGACATCGCCTTCGCCGCACCCGACAGTGCCGGCATCGCGATCTTCCTCTCGGGCCGGGTGTACGGCGAGACCGACGGCAAGCGTGTCGAGCCGGCCGCCGGCGACACCTACGACCGCGCCGTGCCGTGGCCGTACGAGGGTCTCGGGCTGTATCTCGCCGGCACCGAGCCGGCCGAGGTCGGCGAGGAGCGATTCGACCTGGTCGAGGGCACGGTGCCCGCCGCGGGTGCGTTGCTGCACACTCCACTCGGTCTGCGCGGCACCGAGTTCCACGCGGTGTCCGACAGAGCGGCGCGGCCGCGGCGCGACGGTGCGGCGCAGCCGCGGCCGGATCGGGTGGTCGAACCGTCCCGACCCGACCCGGATGCGGGGCCGCCGACCGAGGCGCTGGGAGGGCTCGACGAGCCGGATCCCGAGATGCCCAGAACTCCGGCACCCGAAGCGGAACCGGAGCCCGACCCGATGGGCACCACCGAACGGATGGCCCCCGGCGCCGGGAGCCTCGGATCGCCCGCACCGGACCCGCTGCCGTTCACCTCGACTCCGCTGGGCGGCCTGTTCGAGGCGGAACAGTTGTCGCCGAACGCGCCGCTTCCGTCCGAGCCCGCGCCGCGGGACGCCATGCCGCCGGGCGGACGCGCGCCCGTCGAACCCGGAGCCGCGTCGAATCCGTTCGCCGAGCCTCTCGAACCGCGCGCGCCCCTGCCCAAGGCAGAGCATCAGAAGCCCGCGACCGAGGTCGTCAAGATCGAGGCCTCCCGGGCCATGGTCCACGGGATACGTTGCTCGCGAGGCCATCTGAACCACCCGCAGTCGTGGCTGTGCGGAGTCTGCGGAATCCGGATGGATCAGTTGACGACCTTCCTCGTCGAGGGGGAGCGGCCGCCGCTGGGCTGGTTGCTGCTCGACAACGGATTCACCTTCCTGCTCGACGAGGACCTGGTCATCGGGCGAGAGCCGGGATCAGCCGGAGGCGGACCGGCGGGTTCGCCCAAACCGATTCGCGTACAGGACGAAACCGGTCAGCTGTCGCGGCGGCACGTCGAGATCCGGCTGGTGGAGTGGACGGTGCAACTGGTCGACCTCGGGTCCGCCAACGGCACCTTCGTCGCCGATCCCAGCAACGGCAACCGCGAGACCCGCCTGCTGCCGCATCGTGCCCATGTGCTGGTGCCCGGATCGCATGTACGAATCGGCGGTCGGCACTTCATCTTCGAGTCGCACCACGCCCGCATCTGAGGGAACCGAGGTCATGGAGAAACACACGATCGCCTTCCTGCTGCTCGACGTCGCGGTCGTCATCGCCGCCGCACGGGTGGGCGGGATGATCGCGCGGGCGTGCCGTCAGCCGGCCGTGGTCGGCGAGATCGCCGCCGGGATCGCGCTGGGCCCCAGCCTGCTCGGACTCCTGCCCGGCGATCCCGACCAGTGGCTGTTCCCCGACGACGTCCGGCCGCTGCTGGGCGCGCTGGCGCAGATCGGTCTCGTGCTGTTCATGTTCATCGTCGGCCTAGAACTGGACATGCGGCTGACCAAGGGGCGTGAACGCGCGGCGGCGAGCATCTCGGCCTTCTCGATCGCCCTGCCGTTCGCTCTCGGTGCCGGGCTCGGAGTGCTGCTCTACCCCTCGCACAACATGGTCGGGGGCATGGAGATCGAACGGCTCGGGATGGTGCTGTTCATGGGCGTCGCGATGTCGATCACCGCCTTCCCGGTACTGGCGCGAATCCTCACCGACCGCGGGATGATGCGGACCGTCCCCGGCGTGTTCAGCCTGGCCGCGGCCGCGATCGACGACATCCTGGCGTGGACGCTGCTGGCCTTCATCATCGCGATCATCCAGGGCGGCAGTCCGCTCGAGGTCGCCAAGATCGTCGGGCTCACGCTCGTGTACGCGGCCGTGATGTTCGGCGTGGTTCGTCCCCTGCTGGCCAAGCTGATCGCGTGGCGCGACACGGCCGGCCGGCTCACCCCGGACATCCTGGCGGTCATCCTGATCGGGCTGTTCCTCTCGGCGGCGGCGACCGACGTCATCGGCATCCACCAGATCTTCGGCGCCTTCGTGTTCGGCGCGGTGATGCCGAAGGTGGGGGCCGAGCAGCTGCACCGGGAGATCCTCGAGCGGCTCGAGCAGGCGAGCGTGCTGCTTCTGCTGCCGATGTTCTTCGTCGTGACCGGACTCAACGTCGACCTCACCGAGATCGGGTTCGCGGGGATGGGGCAGTTGCTCCTGGTCCTGCTCGTCGCGATCGCGGGCAAGTTCGTCGGTGCCTATGCCGGCGCGCGGGTGAGTGCGATACCCACCAGGCAGAGTGCGGCCATCGCGGTGTTGATGAACACGCGCGGACTGACCGAGCTGGTGATCCTCGCCGCCGGCCGGGAGCTCGGCGTGCTGAGCGACGAGCTGTTCGCCATGCTCGTCGTGATGGCGCTGGTGACCACGATCCTGACCGAGCCGTTGTTGCGCGTGGTGTACCCGGACCGGGTGGTGGCCAACGACATCGCGGCAGCCGAGCGGCGTGCGCTGGCCACCGCCACCGCACCCCGGGTCCTGGTGCTGATCCGCGATCCCGTCGGGACGGTCGCGGACCTGCGGGCGAGGCACCGGCGAATGCTGGATTGCGCCACCGGATTCGACGTCGTGCTGGCCGGTCTGCTCACTGCTCCGGATCGGTCCGCCCGTCCACTCGAGGTCGGTATCCCAGTGGTGCCGGACTTCGCGGCGATCGCCTCGGCCGTGGAGAAGCTCACCGAGCTGGGCTCGTCGCTGACCGGCGCGGGTTCGGTCTCTGTGCTGTGCCGGTTCAGCGCTGATCCGGCCGCCGACCTCGACGCGATGTCGGAGAACGCGCATGCCGACATCATCGTCGTGGACAGTGTGGACCGATCCCTGGGGGAGTCGCTGCGATCGGCCCCGGTCGCCGTGATCGACGAGGCCGCCGATGCGGCGGTGGCCCCGGGGCGCAGCACCGTCACCTGCTTCGCCGCCGACAGTCGCAGCGGCCGGACCGCTGCGCTGGTGGCCGCGGGTCTGGCGCTCTTCGGATCGCGCTCGCTGACCGTCGTCGCATCCGGGTCCCGGCGACGGTGGCTCGCAGATCTCAACGCTGTTGCGGAACAGGGAGTCTCGGTGTCGGTACAAGATCCGCGGCGGCATCGCGACGATGCGGTGTCGTTCGCCGTCGCCGCACCGGACGAGGGTGGCCCGGGCACACCGGTTCCGGTCACCGTCGTCGACAACACCGGGACAAGCGAGGAATCGCTGGGCGACCGCGTGGCGGCCCTCTATCCGCCGCCGGTGGCGCAACCCACGCCGTCGCGAGCGGCCCCCGACACATCCAGCCCCGACATCAGTTCATCATCGGAGAGGCACTGACATGGCGACAGTCGAGATCCCGCAGCAACTGGCGGATTTCACGGTGCTCGAGAAGCTCGGCATGGGCGGCAACGGGACGTTCTACCTCGCCGTGCCGCCGGCCCGATTGGGTCTGAGCACCGACCGCGTGGTGGTGAAGGTCTTCGGGGGAGTCTGCAGCGACGACGCCTACCGCCGAGGCGTGCGCGAACTGCGGGCATTCGCGGCCGTCGTGTCGCCCTACCTCGCGGGCCTCTACGACGCGGTGCTGCAGGGCCAGTTCATGTACGCGATGGAGTACTTCCCGCTCGGCTCGCTGGGCAGTCCGGCCCGCGAGTTCAGCCGAGACGAGAAGCTGGCCGCCATCGCCGACGCGGCGCGCGGGGTCGACGCACTGCACGAAGCCGGGATCGCGCACGCCAACATCACGCCGTCGAGCATCATGGTCACCGACACCGGTGGCAAGATCTCCGATCTCGGCCTGGCCCGGGTCCTCGCCGCCGACGAACCCATCACGAGCTTCGCCCAGCCCGGCGCGGTGCAGTACATGGATCCGGCACTGCTGGCGGGTGACGTGCCCTCGCGTGCGACCGACATCTGGTCGCTCGGAGCGTGTCTGCACCGTGCCCTCACCGGCGACGGGGTGTACGGGGAGGTCCCGGACGCCCAACCCCTGCTGGCGATCCGGGCGGCGCTGTCGACCCCGCCGGCGCTCTCGGAGAATCTGGACCGCGACGAACGCACCCTGATCGCCAACTGCCTGGCGCTTGCCGGTTCCCGTCCGTCGACCGCCGCGGAGGTCGCCGGCCGGATCGACGCGCTCCGCGGGCGCTGACCCACCACCTCGCACCGGCCGCCGGGCGGGCGACAGTCCGGGCGGTCAGCCCAGCGGCGCGGTTCGCCACCAGTCGTCCAGGATCTCGCGGCCGGTGTGCCCGGGCCACGTCGTCACCAGGGTGTACTCCGCGTGTGGTGAACCGCTGAAATTCGTGACGACCCAGCCGTCCTCCACACTGTCCCGGCTCGTCGAAGCCGGCCCGTCCCGCCAGCTGATCTCGTCCCCGGGAAAACCTTTCAGGTCGGCCGTGACAGCGGCACGTGCGGCCGGCGTCGGCGTGCGCCACACCACGAATCCGACGCTCGCGTCGTCAGTACACGAGATGCCGTCGACGCCGTCGCGGAAGACGGCCGCGCAGGCGGCATCGCGCCAGCCGGTCCCCTCGGGTGTGTCGGGGAGGAGTTGCGGGAAGGCCGCGGCGATCGGGGCGACGGTCGACGGCCACGGGGGCCGGGTGGTGCGCGCACCGAGGAGCATCAGCGATCCGACGACGACGGCGACGACCAGCGTCGCGACGAGAAATGGTGCGATCCATCGACGGCGTCGTGGCGACGCCGGCACCGGTGTCGTGGACGGCTGCCCCGTCGCCGCGACCGTCCGGTTCCGGTCGGTGCTGATCTCGGTTGGCCGGTCCGGATGACCTGCGGGCTGGAACACGCGTGGGACGTGGTCCGGGCGGGGCGCGTTCGCGACGATGACCTCGGTCGGAGGTTCGCCGCCGGTGTGCGTGAGATGTAGGGCGAGTTCGGCGGCGCGGACGAATTCCGCGCAGGTGCGGTATCGGTGATCGGGACCGGCGTCGAGTGCGCGCGCCAGCACGGCGTAGAAGGCCGGCGACACGGCTCCCGACACCCGATGCCGTGCGACCGAGTCTGTGCCGGTGAGCAATTCGACGAGTGTTCGACCCAGGGAAGCGACATCGTCTGCCGGATGCGGCATCTGGTCACCGTTCGCCGGTGCGGTGAGGCCGAACCCGGTGAGCGTGACGACCCCGGGGGTCGCCGCGGTGGAGGCGGCCAGGTCTGCGGACTCGGCGAGCAGGATGTCGGCGGGGGAGACGTTTCCGTGCACCAGTCCTCGGCGGTGTGCGGCGTCGAGCGCCTCGCCCACGATCGAGACGATGCGCACCGCGAGTTCGTTGTCGATGCCGTCGGGCCGGCGGCGGACGAGCAGGGCGGCGTCGGAAGCAGGCACGGGTGTGACCGCCACCCATGACCGCCCGCCGGCAGAACCATGACCGGCGACGCGTGCGATCGCGGGATGCCGCATCGTGGAAGCCTTTTCGAGCGCAACGGGGAGCCAGCCGCCGAACCCGGGGTCGGCCGAGGTCCCCCGGTCGACGACGGTGAGCAGAACCTGCTCGGCAGGCGAACCCGGTGTCGGGGGCTCCCCGGCGCCGCCGTGGCGGACGGTCGCGAGGTAGTCCGTACCGTGCGGGCGCCTGCGGAGCAGGCGGTCGATGCGATGAGGCCCGACGAGAGTGCCGGGCAGGAGTGGCTCGTCGTGAGCCGGACCGACGGACACGGCGCCCCCTCACCTCAGGTGAGTCCTGACTTTACCGGTCGGACCATGTCCGCCCGGGGTGATCAGTCGTCGGTCGTCGCCGTGCAGATCATTCGAAGAGGAGCGGGGCGGAGTTGAACAGCATCACGATGAAGAAGAACAGTAGGAACCACGCACCGCCCTGCCACACCTGCCAGCGGCCGTTGCGCTTCCAGACCAGGTACGTGCGATACAGCATCGCGCTCGCGCCCACGAGAACCACGACGGGGGAGGCCACGACGAGTACGGTCTGCAGCGAATCCGACGACGCGTGGGCGAGGAACAGCAGGCCGAGTCCGAGGGCGACGGTGATCCCGACGTGGATCAGGATCGCGCGAAAGTCGTTGGTGCCGTTCTGCGGAAGCGGTGACGTCATGGTGTCCACCAGGTTACACGCCGGGCGAATCGTGCAGAAAGCCACCGCGATCAGGACTTCGTACTCATTGCCGCGGCCACGACGCCGGGGCAGGATGGAGGGCGGGGCCGAACCGGGCCGCGCGGGGCGACCCGAACGGCCCGCGGCCGAACCCGAGGACCCCACCCGGGTTTGTCGAGATCAGAGGAGATGAGCCACAACATGAATGCGATACTCGTCGGCGTGGACGGGTCGGACGCGGCCACGGGAGCAGTGCGATGGGCCGCCCGGGCCGCCGCGGCCGAAGGTCTCGATCTCAAAGTGGTCGGTGTGTACGACGCCAGCACGAGTGACTACGCCCCCGGCCTCATCATCCCGCAGGACGTCGTCGACGCCATCCGCCAGGACGCGTCCGACGCCGTGCACGCGGCCGCCGACGCCGCGAAGGAAGTGGCGCCCGGGGTGACGGTCGCCACCTCGATCGTCGACGGCGACGCGACCCGGGTCCTGCTCGAGCTGGGCAAGGACGCGGCGATGATCGTCGTCGGCACGCGCCGTCTCGGCAGCGTGAAGGGACTGTTCCTGGGTTCGGTGAGCACCAGTGTCGCCGCCCACGCGCACGGCCGGGTCGCGGTGGTGGCCGCCGAGGGCAGTGACGCCGGCCCCGTCGTCGTGGGTGTCGACGGTTCGCCGGTCAGTGACGCCGCGGTCGCCGAGGCCTTCCGACAGGCGTCGCTGCGGAACGTTCCACTTCGGGCGGTGCACACATGGACCCCCCTCGACGCGGACGCGCTGCATGGTTACGGCATCGGGGCCGACGAGGTGGCGCGGATGACGCAGGACGCGGTGGAGGTGCTGGCCGAGCGGCTGGCCGGATACGCGCAGGACTACCCGGACGTGACGATCGAACGCTCCGTGCTGCCCGAGGACCCGGCGAAGGCCCTGCTCGACGCGGCGGGCGCCGACGCGTCGCTCCTCGTGGTCGGGAGTCGTGGGCGGGGTGGCTTCCGCGGGCTGCTGCTCGGTTCGACGAGCCAGAAGGTGATGCACCACGCCGAGTGTCCGGTGATGGTGGTCCGCGCCTGACCGGACGAACGCGGCGCGTCGTTCCCGATCGCGGACCGGGGCCGACGCACCGGCGGCGCTTACCATCGACGCATGACGCTGAAGAAGCTGGAGCTCTCGGTCGGGGAGCTCGCCCAGCGGGCCGGTATCGCCCCGTCGGCGGTCCGCTTCTACGAGGACCAGGGCCTCATCTTCAGTCGGCGAACCTCGGGTAACCAGCGCCGCTATCACCGGGCGATGCTGCGGCGCGTGGCCTTCATACGCGCGTCGCAGGTCGCCGGTATCCCGCTGTCGGTGATCGGTGAGGTGCTCGCCGAACTCGGCGACCATGAATCCCCGCCCAAGTCGATGTGGGAAGCGGCGTCGAAACGCTGGATGGACGACATCAATCACCGCATCGCGCTGCTCGAGAACATGCGGGACATGATCGGCTCGTGCGTGGGTTGCGGTTGCCTCTCGCTCGGGGAGTGTCACCTCCTCAACCCCGGCGACGAACTCAACAAACTCGGTCCGGGGCCGCGCCGACTCCTCACCGATCAGTAGCGAGCTCGACCACAGCGGGTTCGGCCACTTGCGATTCGGGGCGCACAACTGCCGGCGGTACTGTTGCCCCATGGCTCGACCGTCGCGCGTGGCGCTGGCTCTGGGAAGTGGAGGCGCCCGCGGTTACGCGCACATCGGGGTGATCGCCGAACTCGAGGCACGCGGATTCGAGATCGTCACCGTCGCCGGCTCGTCGATGGGTGCGCTCGTCGGCGGCCTCTACTGCGCGGGCAAACTCGACGACTACGTCGACTGGATCTCCGGCCTGTCGCAGCTCGACGTCGTCCGGTTGCTCGACGTCTCACTGACCAAGCCGGGTGTCATCGGCGCCGAGCGCATCCTTCTCCGCGTACGAGAGATCCTCGGCGACACCGTGATCGAAGATCTCCCCGTCCCGTTCACCGCCGTCGCCACCGACCTGAACGCCGGTCGTGCGGTCTGGTTCCAGCGCGGTGTCCTCGCCGACGCCCTGCGCGCGTCGATCGCGATCCCGGGGGTCATCAGCCCGCACGAGCACGGTGGCCGGCTGCTCGCCGACGGCGGCATCCTCGATCCGCTGCCGGTGGCGCCCACCTCGACGGTGTCGAGTGACGTGACCATCGGCGTCATCATCGGCTCCGACGGCGGTCCGGAGGCGGGCGCCATCCGCGAGCCGAAGGCCAAGGGACTGCTGCGCCGCAACGTGGCGCCGATCCTCGACAACGAGTTCATCCGCGCGGTCCGGGACCGGCTCGGCCACGAGGTGCCCCCGACCGAGCGCGGCGAGCCGTCGGCGACAGGCGGGGCGGCGACAGGCGGGGCGGCGACAGACGGGTCGACGACGGGTGGGGCAGCGACCGCCACCGGCGGTGCCGACATGGTCGACGCGGCGGCCGGGCCGGACTCCGTCCCCACCACCGAGCAGGCCGGGTTCGGCGTCGACGAGCCGGCTCGGATGGGACGCGTGGAAGTGCTCAGCCGGTCCCTCGACATCATGCAGGAGGCCCTGACCCGCTATCAGGTCGCCGGTTATCCGCCCGACGTCCTGATCAGGGTGCCTCGGCGGACGGTTCGCACGCTCGACTTCCACAAGGCCTCCGAGATGATCGAACTCGGCCGGGCCCTGACCGCGCGAGCCCTCGACGACCTGCCCGAGCTGCCATGAGGCAGATCCCCCGCGGCATCTGGGTCCTGCTGTCGGCGAACGTCGTCATCGCACTCGGATACGGCTTCATCGCGCCCGCGTTGCCGACCTTCGCCCGCACCTTCAACGTGTCGTTCACGGCCGCGACCGCGGTCGTGTCGGCGTTCGCCGTCATGCGGCTCATGTTCGCGCCCGCGACCGGCCGCCTGGTCACGGTCTTCGGCGAGCGGCGCATCTATCTGACCGGCCTGCTGATCGTCGCGGCGAGCACGCTGGCGTGCGCGTTCGCCCAGACCTACTGGCAGCTGCTCGTCTTCCGCGGCCTCGGCGGAATCGGCTCGACGATGTTCAGCATCTCCGCGATGGCGCTGCTGATCCGGATGGCGCCGAGCGACATTCGCGGGCGGGTGTCGGGCTTCTTCTCGGCCGGGTTCCTCATCGGCAGCATCACCGGGCCGCTCATCGGGGCGGCACTCGTCGGCTTCGGCCTCCGTGTCCCGTTCGTGGTGTACGCGGTTGCGCTGCTGGTCGCGTCGACGGTGGTGGCCACCCAGCTGCGGGAGGTCATTGCCCCCGATCAGGCCGACGGCCCGGCCGGCGCGCTGATCGGTTTCCGGACCGCCCTGCGCGACAGCGCCTATCGGGCGATCCTCGCCTCGAACTTCACCCAGGGCTGGGCGTCCATGGGCGTCCGGGTCGCGGTGGTGCCGTTGTTCATCACCGAGAGTCTCGGTGCCGGAGCGGGAATGGCCGGGATCGTGCTGGCGATCTACGCCGCGGGCAACGTGCTGGCGATCCTGGTCGCGGGCCGGTTGTCGGACCGGTTCGGGCGGCGGCCCATCATGCTGCCCGGTCTCGTCATCACCGTCGTCGCGACCATCGCGCTCGGCTTCTCGCCGAACGTCGGCGTCGCCCTGGCGTTGTCGGTGGTCGCCGGAGTGGGCTCGGGTCTCTTCGCACCCACCCATCAGGCGGCCCTCGCCGACGTCCTCGGCAACCGTCAGCAAGGCGGTTCGGCGTTGGCCGCCTACGGCATGTCGTCGGACCTCGGCGCCGTCACCGGACCCGTGATCGTGGGGTTCGTGGCCGATCGGGTCGGCTTCGGCCCGGCGTTCGTGCTGACCGGGGTGGTGGCGGCGGTTGCGCTGGTCCTGTGGATCTTCGCGCGGGAGACCGCGCCGGCGATCGTGGGCGACGGCCCCACGATGACGCCGACCGACACGAACCCCCGCGGTGCCGATGAGTGATGTGCGCGGGCGGACGACGAATTACGGTTGAGCGATGACCGGTGCAGGGCAGTCGGATCACCCGCCTCGGCGGACCGTCGGACGCGTGGGCCGATGACGTCCGGCAACGGTGGCCGCGCGCCGGGATACGACTACGCGCTCGGGGCCGACTCGGAGGTCGGCGTCCTGCGGGCGGTCATGTTGCACCGTCCCGGCGACGAATTGCGCCGACTCACCCCGCGGAACAGCGACCAGCTCCTTTTCGACGGGCTCCCGTGGGTCGGGCGCGCGCAGGAGGAGCACGATGCGTTCGCTGAGGTGTTGCGCGGCCGCGGAGTCGACGTGTACCTCCTCGGCGACCTGCTCGCCGAGACGATCGCGCACAGCGGTGCGGCCCGAATCCAGGGCATCGCGGCGGCTGTCAGCGCACGCCGGCTGGGAACGCACCTCGCGGAGGATCTCGCCGCCCACTTGCGGGGTCTGTCGCCGGCCGACCTCGCCTACGTGCTGATGGCCGGGATGACGTTCGACGAGCTGCCGATCACCCCGTCGGCAGAGCGGTCGTCACTGGTGCGGCGGATGCATCACGGGCCGGAGTTCGCGATCGAGCCCCTGCCCAATCTGCTGTTCACCCGCGACAGTTCGTTCTGGATCGGTGGACGGTTCGCGATCACCTCGCTCGCGCTGCCCGCACGGGCCCGGGAGACGTCGCTGACTGATCTCATCTACGCCCATCACCCGCGGTTCACCGGCGCCCGACGTGCCTACGAGTCGCAGGTGGCGCCGGTCGAGGGTGGCGACGTGCTGCTGCTCGCCGCCGGTGTGGTGGCCGTCGGGGTCGGCGAACGCACCACGCCTGCCGGGGCAGAAGCGCTGGCGCGCAGCCTGTTCGACGACAATTTGGCACACGCGGTGCTCGCGGTGCCGATCGAACAGTCGCGGGCCTTCATGCACCTCGACACCGTCTGCACGATGGTCGACACCGACGCCGTGGTGATGTATCCCAACATCCGCGACACGATGTCCGCGTTCACCCTCGTCCACGACGCCGCGACCGATGCGGTCCGGATCACCGGTGAACGGCCCTTCCTCGACGCGGCCGCCGAGGCGATGGGGATCTCCAAGTTGCGTGTCATCGACACCGGCCTCGACCCGGTGACCGCCGAACGGGAGCAGTGGGACGACGGCAACAACACCCTCGCCCTCGCCCCCGGGGTGGTGGTGTCCTACAACCGGAACTCCGAGACCAATCGGCGACTCCGCGATTCCGGCATCGAGGTCATCGAGATCGAGGGTCGCGAGCTGGGCTCGGGCCGCGGCGGGCCGCGGTGCATGTCGTGTCCACTCGCACGTGATTCTCGGGAAGGGGGCGCGTCGTGACCTCGGATTCATCGACCCCCGACGCGGCGAGCGACGCCGCCCCGTCGGCGCTCGCCGCACTGCGGATCGACGCAGACTCCGATCGGCCGCCCTTCGAGCAGGTGCGGGTCGGCGTCATCGACCTCATCGAATCCGGGCAGTTGCTCACGGGCGAACGCCTCCCGACGGTGCGGGCGCTGGCGTCGCGGCTCGGCGTGGCCGCCAACACGGTCGCGCGCAGCTACCGGGAGCTCGAGGCGGCCGGGGTCATCGAGACCCGTGGGCGGCAGGGATCGTTCATCAAGGCCGGTCGCCACGATGCGCTCGACGCCGGCTTCGCAGCCGCCGCCGCATACGTCGAAACCGCCCGTGAGCTGGGCTTCGACGATTCCCTGATCGTTGAGATGCTCAACCGTGTGCTCGGGCGAACTTGAATAGATTCACCGAGATTGATTGGCTTGAACGATGACAAGTGAACAGGATGTGATCACCAGGCGTCCGAAGCAGACATTGGACCCGGTGGTCTTCACCGTGACCGCGGTTCTGGTCATCGCCTTCGTGATCTGGGGGATCGGCGACAAGGAGAGCCTCAACACCACCACGACCGAGGTGCTGAGTTGGATCACCAACAACCTCGGGTGGTTGTTCATCCTCTCGGCCACGGGCTTCGTGATCTTCGCGATCTTCCTGGCCGTGTCCAAATACGGCCGGATTCCGCTGGGCCGGACCGGGGAGAAGCCGCAGTTCCGCACCATCAGCTGGATCGCGATGATGTTCAGCGCCGGCATGGGCATCGGACTGATGTTCTTCGGCGCCTACGAGCCGCTCTACCACTTCGCCAGTCCGCCACCGGAAATCGGTCCCGACGACATCCGCGCGGCCATGGCGACGACGATGTTCCACTGGGGTTTCCACCCGTGGGCGATGTACGCGGTCGTCGGTCTGGCGCTGGCCTACAGCACGTACCGGCTGGGTCGGACGCAGCTGATGAGTGCGGTGTTCGAACGGCTCCTCGGTCCGCGGGTGTCCAACGGGCCGGGCGGAAAGGTCATCGACATCCTCGCGATCTTCGCCACCCTGTTCGGCACCGTGGCCTCCCTGGGACTCGGCGCGCTGCAGATCGGATCGGGTCTCGACACCCTCGGTTGGGTCAACGAGCCCACCAAGATGCTGCTCGTCGCGATCATCGCGCTCCTGACCGCGGCCTTCGTCGCGTCGGCGGTGTCGGGTATCGCGCGCGGTATCCAATGGTTGTCGAACATCAACATGGTGCTCGCCGTGGTGCTGGCGCTGTTCGTCTTCGTCGCCGGTCCGACCATCTTCATCCTGAATCTGCTGCCGACCACTCTCGGGGCCTACGCCACCGACCTGACCACCTTCGCGGCCCGCTCCGACGCCACGGTCACGACCGAGGCGGGTCATCAGTGGCTGGCGGACTGGACGATCTTCTACTGGGCGTGGTGGGTGTCCTGGACCCCGTTCGTCGGTCTGTTCCTCGCGAAGATCAGCCGCGGTCGCACCATCCGCGAGTTCGTGATCGGCGTCATGGTCGTCCCCACGACGGTGTCGCTGGTCTGGTTCTGCATCTTCGGCGGCACCGCGATCCATCAGGACATCGAGGGCACGCTGGCCTTCGATCCGGCGACCGCGGCCAGCGAGAGCACGCTGTTCGACGTTCTGGCGCACATGCCGTGGACCGGGGTGGCGTCGGCCCTGGTGATGATCCTGGTCGGCATCTTCTTCGTGTCCGGCGCCGACTCGGCCTCGCTCGTCATGGGCACCCTCTCGCAGCGGGGCGTCGAACATCCGTCGCGCTCGCTGACCGTGTTCTGGGGTGTGCTGACCGGCGTGGTCGCCGCGCTTCTCCTGGCGATCAGCGGCGACGACGCCCTCGACGGCATCAAGACGATGGCCATCATCGCCGCGCTGCCGTTCGTCGTGGTGATGATCGGCATGTGCCTGTCGCTCTATCTCGACCTCCGGCGCGACCCGCTGATCGTGTCCCGGCACGTCCTGACGGCCCAGGTCGACGAGCACGTCCGGGAGCAGGCGGTCGCCATCGCGACGGGCGAACTCCAGTCGATCGACGCCGACGCGGTACGGCACCTGGAGAAGATCGACCCGGACTTCGTCGAGCAGGCGAACGGTTCGGAGGCCGCCGGATCGACCAACGGGTCGTCGCCCGCCGCGCCGTCTGTCGGTGACGACGGCCGCACCGACGGGAACCGGGACGAGGGCCAGCGCGACACCGATCGCCTGCCCGGACCTGCGGTCTAGCAACCGATCTGCCCCCGATGGGGCGATGACACCCGGTGGGCCGCGCGATGGTGCGCGGCCCACCGGCGTCGGCGGGGCCGTGCCGGGGTGGGAAGGGCCGCCTACGGAGCGTCGATCTCCGCGATCGACGCGGCGAGAGCAGCGGCGAACGTCTCGGCAGCCGCCCGGTCGAGCCGGGACGTCGTGACCCGCAGGCCGTTTCGGGGGGTGGCGCCGTCGACGGCGAAGATCGTCCCGGGTTGTACCGCCCAGCCACGACGGGCGAGCTCGGTGCTCACCTTCTCCGCGGGGACCTCGCGGGGCAGGTCGACCCAGGTGTTGATCCCGTCAGGTGGTCCGAGCGTCGACGCGACGCCCGCGGAGGTGAGTGCATCGATGAGAAATCCTGTGCGACGGGCATATTCGTCGCGAGCCGTGGCGATGAGCTCGGTCGTCGCCGGATCGGTGAGAAGGTGCGCCGCGGTGGTCTGCAGCAGGTGGCTGACCCAGGGGCGGCCGGACCGGAGTCGCGCGTCGAGTGCGGCCGCCGTCGTCGGGTCGGCATCGACGAGGGCGACCCGCAGGTCCGGACCCAGGAACTTCGCGACGGACCTGACGACGGCCCAGTGCCGGCTGTTGTCCGGGATCACGCGCCGGTAGTCGTAGACCGACAGCAGCGAGAAGTGGTCGTCTTCGATGACCAGCACCTCGGGGTACCGCTCGAGGAGCGCACGGAGTTCTCCCGCACGGGTCTCGGAGAGGGCGATCCCGCCGGGGTTGTGGCCGCGGCAGGTGACGATGACGGCCCGAGCGCCCTCGTCCAGCGCCCGTGCCAGGTGATCGGGTCGCATGCCGGATCCGTCCAGTTCCACCGGTAGCGCGCGATATCCGTTGACGCGGACCGTGCCGACGCTGGCGAGGAAACACGGATTCTCCACGGCGACACCGTCACCCCGGACGAGGTGGGTGTTCAACAGCCGTTCCATCGCGTCGACGGCGCCGTGGGTCGCGACCAGTTCGCCTTCCTGCGGATGATCGCCGAACAGCACCGGCGCCGCGGCCCGGAGCGCCGGAGCCACCGCGGAGGTGCCGTACATCGTGGGCCGGTACGGTGACGCGGCGATCGCGGCGCGCAGGTCGGGGAGGAGATCGGGGTCCGGGTTGCCGCCGGCGAGGTCGACGGCATCTGCCGGGGCGGCGAGTTCGCTGCCGGGGTGGAGTCGGTCGGCGACCACCGTTCCGCCGCGGCCTCGGGTGTCCGCCGCGCCCAGTACGACGAGCTGCCGGTATGCCGTGGCCACGGTGTTGCGGTTGACGCCCAGCTCGGTTGCGAGTTCACGGATCGGCGGCAACGTGTCACCCGGTCGGAGTCGGCCGGAGACGATCGCGTCCCGAGCGCTCTGAACGATCGCGTTCACTGTCTGCCCGGTGATCACAACGGACACTGTAACCCCCGCTCCCCATTTTTGTCCTAGGACAAATGCTACCCTGGTCGTACATCACCGAGATCAGGAGTGTTCGCCCATGAATCACGAGTCCCCGCGCCCGGCCTGGTGGCGCTATGTCGCGTACTGGTACGGCGGCAGACTGCCTGTCTCGGTGCAGGATTGGGTGATCAACGACCTCGTCGGTCCCGGCGCCTCGGCGCGGATGGTCGCTCGGTGGTCGATACCGTGCATCATCCTCGTGCTGCCGATGCTGTTCGTCCCGGGGCCGTGGGGGGTGCGGATCACCATGACCATGCCGATCCTGCTGTCGTACCTGTTCTTCTCCATCGCGCTGAACCGTGTCTATCGCCGCTACCGGCTGGTCCAGCACGGACTCGATCCGGCGCTGATCAACGCGCTCGACCGGGAGAAGAACGCCGACCTCTACGCCGAGTACCACCGGAAGTACCGCAACGAGGCCGCACCGCCGCCGTTCCCCGTCTCACGGTGAGGCCGCGTGGGCCTCACGGGATTCGGTTGTGCGCCGGGGGTGCTCAGCCCCAGCTGGGCAGCCAGATCTGCTGGCGCCAAAGGCCCGGTGATATCGGGGAACCCGTCAGGATGGGCCACAACCAGACGAAGTTCGCGACGACCAGGCCCACGTAGATCGCGACGACCAGGATCGCGAGCGCACGGCGCTCGGGCCGGACGCGCGCCGTCGCCGCAGCCGAACGCAACAGATCACCGCAACACAGGGCGAGACCCATCACCAGAAACGGCGCGAGGACGGTCGCGTAGAAGAAGTACATCTGCCGGTCGAGCGCGAGGAACCACGGCAGGATGCCGGCGAGGTATCCGACGAGGACAGCCGCGTACCGCCAGTCGCGACGCACGATCCACGACCACAGTCCCCACAGGAGCATCGGCAACGACAGCCACCAGAGCGCGGGCGAGCCGATGAGCATCTGGGCGCGGACGCACTCACCCCCGCCGCACTGGTCGGGCCCGTTCTCGAGCGCGTACAGCATGGGACGCAGGCTCATCGGCCATGTCCACGGCTTGGACTCCCACGGGTGATGGTTGCCCGCGGAATTGGTCAGCCCCGAATGGAACTCGAGGATGCCGGACTCGTAGTACCACAGCGATCGCCAGGCACCCGGCACCCACGCGAACGGGCCGTCGGTTCCGATCGTGTTGCCCACCTGGTAGCGGTAGACGGCGGTCTCGCTGGTGAACCAGGGGATGTAGGTCAAGAAGTAGATGACGACCGGCATCACCGCGAGACTCGCGCCGCTCGGGACGACGTCGCGCACCAGGGTGCCGACCCAGGGGCGCGGCACGTGATAGGCGCGGCGGGCGGCCACGTCGAAGCCGATCGCGAGTGCGGTGAAGAAGATGACGTAGTAGATGCCCGACCACTTGGTGCCGCAGTTCAACCCCAGCATCACACCGGCGGTGAACCGGTACCAGCGGAAGCCGAGTCGCGGTCCGAACGGGCTGTCGGCGATACGGCCCTCGAGGTACACGCGGTACATGCGTTCCCGGACCTGGTCGCGATCGGCGACGAGCGCGGCGAACGTGGCCACGATGAAGAGGGTCTGGAAGATGTCGAGCATGCCCATCCGGGATTGCACGAACAGCACGCCGTCGCAGATCGCGAAGATCCCCGCAATGGCGCCCACCAGCGTCGACCGGGTGAGCCGGCGCACCGCGCAGTAGATCAGCACGACGACCAGCACGCCCGAGACGGCCGGTGCGACACGCCAGCCGAGCGGGCCGTAGCCGAAGATCGCCTCGGACGCCGCGAGCATCCATTTGCCGACCGGTGGGTGCACGACCAGGCCGTACGCCGGGTTGTCCTCGATCCAGCTGCCGCCGGACAGCACCTGCCAGCCCTGGGGGACGTAGTGCTTCTCGTCGAAGACCGGTGTGCCCTTGTCGGTGGGGTGGGTCAGGGCCCAGAACCGGGTGATGGTGGCCAGCAGTGCGATGACGACTCCGACGAGGAGTCCACGCCCGCGGTCGGGGGCACCGAACAGCGGTGCGGGCACGTCCGGGCCCAGGCGAGGTGGCACCCGATCGATCCTAGTGGTCCCTCGTAAGCTGACTGTCGATGAACACCGTCCAGCCCGGTACGCCGCCCTCCGACGACGACGCGACCGAGATCCTCGACACCCCCGACTCCGGCCCCGACCCCGGTCGCGTGTCCCACGCTCTCGGCCGGCTGGTGCTGGCCGCCACGCCGATGGGACAGATCGACGACGCCTCGCCGCGTCTGCGTGCGGCCCTGCAGACCGCGGACATCGTCGCCGCCGAGGACACCCGGCGCGCCCGGTCGCTGGCCGCGGCGCTCGACGTCGAGATCGGCGGGCGGCTGGTCAGTTACTACGACCAGGTGGAGGCCGCGCGTACCCCGGGTCTCGTCAGCGCGATCGCCGAGGGGCAGACGGTACTGCTGATCACCGACGCCGGGATGCCGTCGGTCAGCGATCCCGGGTATCGCGTGGTGGTGGCATGCGCCGACGCGGGACTCCCGGTCACGGCACTGCCCGGGCCGTCGGCGGTGACGACGGCCCTCGCGGTGTCGGCGCTGCCCTCCGAGCGGTTCTGCTTCGAGGGTTTCGCTCCCCGCAAGCCCGGCGCGCGAGCCGCGTGGCTGCGCGAACTGGTCGCCCAGCCCCGGACCGCGGTGTTCTTCGAGTCGCCCCACCGACTCGCCGACACGCTGGTCGCCGCGGCCGAGATCCTCGGTCCGGACCGCCGCGCGGCGGTGTGCCGCGAGATGACCAAGACCTACGAAGAGGTCCGGCGCGGCCCGCTCGCCGAACTCGCCGAGTGGGCGGCTGACGGCGTCCGCGGCGAGATCACCGTGGTGATCGCCGGTGCCGTGGCCGCCGAACCCGACGTCGACGACCTCGCCGATCGGGCCGAAGAACTCGTGGCAGGCGGCATGCGACTCAAGGACGCGTGCGCCGAGGTCACGCAGGGTTCCGGTGCCTCTCGGCGCGACGTCTACCAACAGGTACTCGAAAGACGTCGAGCTGATCCGGGCTGACCCGCAGTTCCACTCGCGGCGCCAGTCGATACGGCCGGCTCGAGACGAGCGCCCCGACCACCCGGCGCAGTCGGGACAGCTCGGCGCGCACGCTGACGGTGTGGCCGTCGTCGCCGAAGAGCAGCTGGCTCAATCGCTGTGAGGTGAGGCCCTGGTCACCGGCGTCGGCGAGGAGCAACAGTATCTGGGCATGCCTACGGGTCAGCACCGTGCGCCACGGCTCGCCGTCGCCGGTGACCGTGACGGTCGGCTCGCCGTCGAGGGAGAGCTCGGCCAGGACCGGGCCGGACGGGCCCGCCGGACGCACCAGCCACCCCTGCCCGAGGCGTTCGACCACACAGATCCCGAGCCCCGGCACGAACTGCCGCATGTCGTCCGTCGGGGCCGCGACGCGGACGGGCGGCGTGCAGCCGCGCCCTTCGGCCACCCATCCGTCGTCGTCGATGAGCAGCCCCGGCCCGTGCAGCCCGGCCAGCTGCGATTGGCCGGCGAATCGCAGGTCGGCGAGTTCGCGCTGGTGGGCGAGGGTGATCTCGTGTTCGCCGAGGGCGGCCAGCGCGGAGGTGAACGCCGATGCCGCCGGCTGCATCTCCATGGCCGGGCCCGCCAGGCCCGCGATGGCGATCATGTCGCCGGTGCGGTGGTCGTGCACCGGTACCGCGGTGCAGAACAGCCCGTGCAGCGAGCTGTAGTAGTGCTCGGCACCGAACAGCCGGGTCGGGCGCTGGAGGTGCACGGCGAGGCCGACCGCCGTGGTCGCCGTGGAGTTCTCGTCCCATCGGCTGCCCTCGACGAGCTCGAGCCGGTCGGCCTCCGGGAGAACGGACGCCGAGCCGCCGCGCCACAACAGCACGCCGTCCGCGTCGAACACGCCCAGCGTCATCGAGGCATCGTCCGCGGACTGGGCGAACAATCGCTGAAGTGGTTGTACCGCGTCTCTCAGGGGGTGCGTGGCGCGCCGGGTCTCGAGCTCGTCGTCCGAGATGTGGCCTGGGTTGTGCGTGTCGACGGTGGACCGGTGCCTGCCCGCCCGGACACGGCCCCACGATTCGACGACATCCCCCGGGACGTCGGCACGCGGGGTGCCGCCCGACATGAAGGCATCGTGGTCACGGCGCAGATCACGATCGAGCACCGCGAGATCGGTGGACGACCGGATGGGCACAGTCATGGCGGAATCGTACCCAACGAGGGGGTCGATCATGCCCAACCGCGCGACCCGACGATGCTGGCGGCCTTGTCGAGGCATTCCTGCCATTCCCGGGCCGGGTCGGAGTCGATGGTGATCCCGCCGCCGACACCGAGGGCGAGTGCCCCGTCGGGCGTGATCTCCACGGTCCGGATGGCGACGTTGAGGTCGAGTGCCCGCCCGGGGCCGGCCATGCCGATGGCCCCGCAGTACACGCCGCGCGCGTCGGACTCCCAGCCCTCGAGCAGTTCCATCGCCCGCAGCTTCGGGGTGCCGGTGACCGACGCCGGCGGAAACGTCGCCGCCAGGACGGCGTCGTTGCCCGTTCCCGGCGCCAGGATCGCCTCCACCCGCGACACCAGGTGCCAGACGCCGGGGGCGGGTACGACGGTCAGGAGTTCGGGGACCCGCACGCTGCCGGTCACCGCGATCCGGCCCAGATCGTTGCGGACCAGGTCGACGATCATGATGTTCTCGGCGATGTCCTTGGCAGAGGCGGCCAGCGCATCGGGGTCGGCGGAGGCGGGCAGGGTGCCCTTGATCGGCGACGACGAGATGATGTTGCCGGTCCGGCGCAGGTACGACTCCGGCGACAGGCTCGCCACCGCCCCCCAGTCACCTTGCAGGAAAGCGGCTTTCGCCGGCGCGGTGGCGCCGGCGAGTCCGGTGAAGAACTCGACGGGCCGGCCGCTCAGCGTGCCGGTGAAGCGGGTGCACACGCACGCCTGATAGACCTCACCGGCGCGGATGGCGTCGAGGCACTGTGCGATGGCATCCAGGTGTGAACTGCGTTCGGGCGCATGCCATTCCGCCGTCGGTGCAGCGGCGGATCCGCGCCGCGTGACGGGGTCCACCCGGTCTCCGGCGGCGCGCACGGCCGCCTCCGCCCAGTCGGGTACACCGGTGCCGGTGCGACTCCAGCGTCCGTCGCGGAGTACGAGCACGCCGTCGGTGTGTCCGCCGACGTTCGGCGGTAGCGACGCGTCGTGCGGCCGCACGGGAAACCCGAGGTAGCCGAACCAGAACCGGTCGGGGTCATCCGGGGGCAGGCAGCCGGGTGTCAGTTCGATCGACGGTGCGATGACGGCGTCGGCGTCGTACCAGTCACCGATCAGCGCGGCCGGCGGCGGCAGGCGACGCGCGGCGGTCTCGGTGTGCAGTGCACGCAGCACATCGAGTGCCGGCGCCACCGCGTCCGGGCCGAGCGAGTCCGACCCCACCCCGTCCCACGCGACCATTCTCGATGTGCGGGTTCAGTTCTCGTACCGGGGGAACACCGGAGTCGGCTTCGGCAGCGCGGTACCGGGTTCCAACCGGGTGGCGGCTGCGGTGAACTGCCGATCGTCGCCGACGACGAGGAGGTCGAGGATCTTGTTGGACGACTCCGGCATGACCGGTTGGCTCAGCAGCGCGACGATGCGCACCACCTCGGCGCAGACGTAGAGAACCGTGCCGGTGCGGTCGAGGTCGGTCTTGGCGAGCTTCCACGGTTCCTGTGCCGAGATGTACCGGTTGGTCTCGGCCAGCGTCGACCAGAGCGCCTCGAGCGCCAGGTGGATGGCCTGGTTGTCGATGTGGGCGCGCGCGATGTCGAGCAGGGAATCCGCACGTGTCAGCAGCGCGGTGTCGGTGTCGGTGAACTCGCCCGGTGCCGGCAGGGTGCCGTCGAAGTACTTGCCGATCATCGACAGGGTGCGCTGCGCCAAGTTGCCGAATTCGTTGGCGAGGTCGGCGTTGATGCGGGACACGATCGCCTCCGCCGAGTACGAACCGTCCTGACCATAGGACACCTCGCGGAGGAAGAAGTAGCGCACCGGGTCGAGACCGAACTCGTCGATCAGGTTCTCCGGGTCGACGACGTTGCCGACCGACTTGCTCATCTTCTCGCCCTTGTTGAACAGGAATCCGTGCGCGAACACGCGCTTGGGCAACTCGATCCCGGCGCTCATCAGGAACGCGGGCCAGTAGACGCAGTGGAATCGGATGATGTCCTTGCCGATGATGTGCAGGTCGGCAGGCCAGAACCGCGCGAAGGTCTCCGGGTCGTCGGCGAAGCCGACGCCGGTGAGGTAGTTGGTCAGGGCATCGACCCACACGTACATGACGTGTTCGGGGTGTCCGGGTACCGGGACGCCCCAGTCGAAGGTGGTGCGCGAGACCGACAGGTCGGTGAGGCCGCCCTTGACGAAACTGATGACCTCGTTGCGCCGGACGTCGGGACCGACGAACTCCGGCCGGGACTCGTAGAGCTCCAGCAGTTTGTCCTGATACGCCGAGAGGCGGAAGAAATAGGTCTCTTCCTCGGTCCAGGTGAGGACATGCCCGGTGTCGGTGGCGACGCGGTCGCCGGACTCGTCGACCCGGGTGTCGGCCTCGGCGTAGAACGTCTCGTCCCGGACGTCGTACCAGCCCGAGTACTTGTCCAGGTAGATGTCGCCGCGGTCGCTCATCCGCTTCCACAGTTCTTCCGAGGCGCGCTTGTGGTCCTCGTCGGAGGTGCGGATGAAGCGCTCGAAGCTGGACCCGAGGCGTTCCTGCAGCGACTGGAAACGGTCGGAGTTCCGCTTCGCGAGTTCGGCGGTGGGGATGCCCTCCGCGGCGGCGGTCTGCTGCATCTTCTGCCCGTGGACGTCGGTGCCGGTGAGGAACCGGACGTCGAACCCGTCGAGCCGCTTGAACCGCGCGAGCGCATCGGCGGAGATGTACTCGTAGGCGTGCCCGATGTGCGGAGCGCCGTTGGGGTAGGCGATCGCGGTGGTGATGTAGTACGGGCGTCCCTCGCCGTGGGATGCGCCGGACGGATCGGGGCTGGTCAGATCGGGTGCCATAGTGCCCAACAGACTACCGACCGGCCGGGACGGCACCCAATTGCGGTCCAGACGTTTCTGGTCGGCGCTGGGTCGATCCTGCGCGCGGCGCTGGGTCTCCGGAAGGCTGCGGAGGCCGCGGGAGCTGCGGAACGGTCACCACCAGCTCGCTGACCATCGTGCTGGTCCATGAACGGGCTCATGCGCCGACCCAGGTGCAGAACCATGCAGCGTCCGAGGTGGCGAGGGCCAGACCCGCGTGGTGGCGGCACACACGACCGAGACGGTGACGGCTGAGGCGACCGGGACGGCGGCGACTGACGCGACCAAGACCGCGACGACTGATGCGTCAAGTAGCGCGTCGAGTAACGCGGATTCGTTGCGGTCCATCTCCCGAAGATCCAGGAGACGGACCGCAACGACGCCCACGCCGTGCTCGGCTTTCACACTGTGGAGTTGTCAAGGAACGCCGCGACGGTTATGCCGTCAGGATCTGTGGTCGTGAGGTGTTGTCGTGTCGGCTGCTCGGTCCCGTCTGAGATGGATTGTCCGGCAGCGCGTGCGGTGACGCAGGACCTACACGAACACGTCGTCGAGTCGCATCGTGCGTCGGTTGTAGGCGGGCCGCGGGCGGCGCTGAGGGTCGATGTCAGCAGGCGGGATCAGCCAGGGGTGGCGGTCATATCCCATCGTCACTTCCCAGCCGTGGTGATGTACCTGGGTGTGGCAGCGTTGGCAGAGCAGGCACCCGTTGTCGAGGTCGGTGGGGCCGCCGTCCACCCATGGCACGATGTGATGCACCTGCGTATGTGCCGCGGGCGCACCGCATTTGATGCAACACAGGTCACGGACCGTGATGGCCTTTCGTAAGTGGGACGGGAAGAGCCGCCTGCTCGTCCCCATCTGTAAGGGCACGCCTTCCCCGTCCAGGACGATCTCGCTCACAAGGGCGTCGCACGCGAGTCGCTTGGCGGTGGTCTGCGACACCGGACCGACCCATGGCAGTCGCGCCGGATCTTTCGCATCGGCCGGGATCGTCACCAACAGCTGGGTTCGAGGCGAACCGCTGGTGTCGAGGGTCGCTCCGATCGCCGCCTGATCCATCAACAACTCGAAGCCGTCGGCCCACCGCTGCTCCCGCGTCCGTCGATCCTCGCTGCCGTCGGGTTCGGGTCGCGGGCAGGATCGTTCGTCGATCATGGACAGGAACTTCTCACCGACCACAGCGGTGAGGTCGGCCTTGATCTCCACACGGCCATCGTCGGTGATGCGCGAGTTCACCACGTTCAGCGAGGCGTCCTCGGCAACCGGGATGGCGTCGTCGGCGGTGTCGGCGTTGCGGTGGGCGATGGTGCGTGCGTGGTCGGCGATCTCGGTGGGGGTGGCACCCGAGAATGCTTGAGCCAGCAGCTCGGACTCATGCGCCGCCCGGTCCTCGTCGGAAAGTCCTGTGGGTGTTTGCTTCTCGATGACGGTCAGGCCGCGGACAACCGCGTCGACGCATTCGCTCGCCAGATGCCCGTCGGAGGCGCAGTCGCCGAGCTTCGGCAACGAGTCGATCCGCTCTCCGATCCGTATGCTGCGGTGAGCGACAGCCGGCGCGAAACCCATCTCGATCAGCACCCCGCGTGTGGTCGACCCCACCTTGTCTGCCGCGCCGGTCGCTTCGAACGATGCTGCGTGCACGGCGATCTGATGACCGACGACGTTGTGCAGCAACCGAAGTTCGTCCAGTCGGTCGAAGATCTCCCGGCCGGTCGGGTCGGTGGGTGGTTCGAGGGTGATCACGAAGTCTCGCATCTCGGCGATCGGGGTCATGCCACCAAGGTACTCGACAATCCGTTCGAAGACGAGCAATTTCCACAACTACATCGAGTCAAAGATGTTCTACGACAGCGATTTTCACATCAGAACCATCAGTGGACAGGAGCACCTTCGGTGAACCGCAGTGAACCGCAGTGAACCGCGGTGAACAGAAGTCCCACGAGTCACACAGTTTTCGTCGACTTGTTGAGCTATCAGCCCTGCGGCCGCCGATCGAGCAATACGGTCGCGGTGCGCGCGACCATTTCGTCGGCGTCACCGGTGCACGTCCGCAGCGCCGAAGCTGCTGCGGTCCCCGGTATCTCGGCGAGAGCCTGCACCAGGCGCGATCGAACGGACGCGTCGGGGTCGGCACCCAGGCGGTCGACGAGCAGGTCGACGATCCGCTCGCGGTGGGCTTCGTGGCCGGCGAGGACCTCGGCGGCCTCGACATCGCGGTCGCCGGCACCGATGAGCTCGACCAGGGCATCGACCGCGACCGCGGCACCGCGGCGTCCGAGGGTCAGGGCAGCGGTGCGTCGGACGGCGGGATCGGGATCGGCGAGCAGTCCCTCGAGAACCGACGTGACCTGTGTGGTCTCCTCGATCGCGGCGAGCGCGGTGACCGCCCGGCGTCGAACAACCGGATCGGGGTCGGCCGCACCGTCGACGAGGCGGTCGACACCGCCCGGTCTCTGCGCGAGCGCCCACCGAAGGGCACCGGCGACGTTGGGATCGGGCTCCTTCAGGAGTGCGTCCGCCAGCGAGTCCCCGGACACCCTGACCTCGCCGGCCAGCATCGCGGCAGTCTGACGATCGGCCGCGTTGTCGGACTGGACGGCACGGAGCAGTCTGACCACTCCCAGCACCGCGGACCACTCGGTGGGCCCGGCACCCCGCACGTCCTGTAGACGCGCGAGGAGCTGGGCATCGGCAGCCATCCTCGCCTCGGTGTCGTCGATGAGGCGGTCCATGAGCGTGTCCGGTGCGAACCCCGGCTCGTCGAGCGCGCGGCCGACGTCGCGCAGCGAGAGTCCGAGCGATCGGAGGCTCTCGACGTGCATGAGCCGCTCGAGGTCGGCCTCGGAGTACTCCCGGTAGCCGCCGGATGTCCGGCCGGTCGGTCGCACGAGTCCGAGTGAGTCGTAGTGGCGCAGCATCCGGCTGCTCAAGCCGGTCTGCCGCGCCACCTCGCCGATCAGCACCGCTACGTTCCGTCGTTTGTTTCGACGGCCGAATCGTCGTCGGGGACAGGGCTGGTCGTCGGCGCGACGAAGTCCGACGCAGCGGCGAAGTCACTGTCCGGGTCGTCGATCAGCCGTTCGGTGGCCACGACGTGTGCGCGCACCGCGCGGTTGCCCCGCTGTTTCGCGACGGCAAGCGGTCCGGCCGTGGCGTCGCCGAGTCCGGCCAGGGCACGGCTGAGACTCCGTCGGACGTCGGTGCTCCCGCGGCCGAGTTCGCCGGCCAGTTCGTTCGCGAGCCAGGCCTCCCGGCCCGCTGGGACCAGGACGGCCGCGGTCCGCCAGGCGGCGCGAGCCACCTCGTCGTCCGCATCGTGCAGGAGCGCGGGGGTGATCGACGTCCACGCCGACCGGTCACCGATCTTCGACAGGGTGTGTAGCGCCTGTGCCCGCGCCTGCGGAGACGCGGACGCCAGCTCGGGAATGAGGCCGGGCACCGTCAGTTCGGCGGGCAACCGCGTCAGGGCCCAGGTCAACATGTCCCGCACGAAGAAGTCCGGTTCCACGCCGCAGCGTCGGATCAGCTCCTCGGCATACCCGGGATGCGGGTTGCTGCCGGCCGCCATCGCGGCCCGCAGTCGCATCGACGCGTCATCGGCCGACAATGCTGCCATCAGGGCCGGATCGAGTGGGCGGGTTGTCTGGTCGGTCATGATCGACCACCTCCTTCACCGCCCACCTGACCGCTTGACACCGTGTCAAGGTCAAGCGTCGGGGGCTTTAGATCTCCCGACGATACGGATCACACCCGGGCGGGGCCTTGGGCGGCTCGCGATATTCCAGTTCCGGGATGTGCATGGTCATCGGGGCGGACTCGAGAGTGAACTTCTCGCCGTGATGCGCGAGGTCGATCGGCGGGCCCGACAGCAACCGATAGGTCGCGTTGTCCTTGTCGACGGCCACGACGATCTTCGAGTCACGGATGATCATGCGGAACGACATGTAGGTCAGCCGCTTCGGGAGCCGGGGCGCGAACGTGATGTTCCCGCCGAAGTCGCGCATGCCGCCGAAACCGGCCACGCAGTCGGTCCAGGCACCCGCGAGCGCCGCGATGTGTAGTCCGCTGCTGACGTTGTTGTGCAGGTCGTGCAGGTCGGTGAACACCGACTCGGCGAGCAGATCGTAGGCGAGATCGGGGTAGCCGACCTCGGCGGCGGTGACCGCCTCACAGCACGCCGACAGGGACGAGTCGCGGACGGTGAGCGGGTAGTAGTAGTCGAAGTTGCGCAGTTTCTGCTCGGGGGTGAAGGCATCGCCGAACAGATAGGTCGCGAAGACCAGGTCGGCCTGCTTGACCACCTGCTTGCGGTAGAGGTCGTAGTACGGATAGTTCAGCAGCAGCGGATACCGCCCGACCGACGACTCGAAATCCCAGGCGCCCAGCAGGGTGAACGACTCGCACTGCTGGTGGACGCCGAGGGCGTCGTCGTAGGGGATCGTCATGTCGTCGGCGCACGCCTCCCAGTGCGCCGCCTCGGCGGTCGTGACCCCGAGATGCTCGGCGAGATCGGGCCGGCGGTGCACGGCGGCCACCGCGTCCCGCAGGTTCTGTTGCGCTGCGAGGTTGGTGAAGGTGTTGTTGTTCACGACCGCGGTGTACTCGTCGGGACCCGTCACCCCGTCGATGCGGAACTTCCCGTTCACATCGTGGTGACCCAGCCCGGCGAACAGTCGCGCGGTCTCCACGAGTAGTTCGACGCCGCACTCGGTTTCGAACTGCTCGTCGTTGGTCGCTCGCAGGTAGCGAGCGGTGGCGTTGGCGATGTCGGCGGACACGTGCACGCCGGCAGTCCCGGCCGGCCAGTAGCCCGAACACTCGTCGCCGTTGATCGACCGCCACGGGAACATCGCCCCACGCTGGCCGAGCTCGGCGGCGCGAGACTTCGCCTTGTCCATGGTGGAGTGGCGCCACCGTAGTTCCTCGCCGGCGGCGGCGGGGACCGTGTAGGTGAGCATCGGCAGGATGAAACTCTCGGTGTCCCAGAAGGTGTGACCGTCGTAGCCGGGGCCGGTGAGGCCCTTGGCCGGGATGGCGCGGGACTGACCGCGTGCGCCGGCCTGCAACACGTGGAAAAGCGCGAACCGGACGGCCTGCTGCAGCTCCGGATCGCCGTCGAGTTCGACATCGGCGTCGCGCCAGAAGTCCTCGAGGTAGCGGACCTGGTCGGCCTTGAGCGAATCCCAGCCGGTCTCCATCGCCATCGCGAGGGCCGCGTCGACCTGGGCGCGCAGTGCCGGCACCGAACGCCGCGCCGACCAGCCGTACCCCATGTACTTGGTCAGCGTGAGGCTCTTGCCCTTCGGCACGTTCGCCGCGATGGTGAGCCGGGCGAGGTCGCCGTCGGCGCGGATGAACGTGTCCGCCTTGTCCGGGAAGTAGATCTCGTGATCCATCCCGGCCGCGATGTGCAGGCCGGACTTCTTGGTGTGGTGGACCAGCATGCCCCAGTAGTTGCGGCATGTCGCGAGATCGGAGACGAGGGGTGCGTCGAGCGCGGCCGCCAGGCGCGGATCGTTCCCGGGGGCGGGCACCGGCTCGTTGGCGAGGAGGTCCGACTGCAGGACGAGCTTCATGTCCTCGTCGACGGGCTCGACCTCATACCGGATCGCGGCGATGGTGCGCTTGGTGAAGGACACGAGCCGCTCGGATTTGATGCGCACCTTGCGGCCCGTGGGTGAGGTCCAGACGGTGTGGCGACGCAGTGTGCCGGTACGGAAGTCGAGGGTCCGCTCGTGTTCTTCGGTACGCCCGTACCGGAGGTCCATCGGCTCGTCCTCGACGAGCAGACGGATGATCTTGCCGTCGGTCACGTTGACGACGGTCTGCCCCGACTCGGGGTAACCGTAACCGCTCTCCGCGTAGGGCAGGCCGCGCAGTTCGTAGAAGCCGTTGAGATAGGTGCCGGGATGATCGACGGGCTCGCCCTCTTCGAACGACCCGCGTAAACCGATGTGTCCGTTGGACAGTGCGAAGAGTGTCTCGGTCCGGCCGAGCATGTCGAGGTCGACTCCGCCGCGCCACTTGAGCTGCCACGGGTGGATCTCGAAGCCGAAGTCGTGGCCGTGCTCGGCGGTCATGCGGGGAGCAATTCGTCGAGGTCCGTCACGACGACGTCGGCGCCGGCCGCGCGCATCGCCTCGGCCTGCCCGCCGCCGACACGGTCGACGCCGACGACGAAGCCGAATTCGCCCGCGCTGCCGGCCCGGATGCCGGAGATGGCGTCTTCGAAGACCGCTGCCGCAGCGGGTTCGACGCCCATCTGCTCGGCGCCCAGGAGGAACGAGTCGGGAGCGGGTTTGCCGTTCAGGCCCTTCGACACGATGTCGAGCCCGTCCACCCGGACCTCGACGAATTTCGACAGATCCGCTGCATCCAGCACTGCTGCTCCGTTCTTCGAGGAGGTCACGACCGCGATCCGGAGGCCCGCATCACGAGCCGCCTCGAGGTACCGCACCGAACCCGGATATGCCTGCCCGCCGTCCTCGGCCAGGGACACCAGGAACATGTCGTTCTTCCCGTTCCCGATGGCGGTCACGGTCTGCGGGTCGACGTCGTCGATGCCGCGGGAGGCGAGGAAGGCTCGCACGCCGTCTTCCCGGGGACGTCCGTCGACGTAGTCGAGGTAGTCCTGGTCGGTGAACTCGACGAAATCGGCATGGTCCGCGCCGCCCGCACGCGCGGCGAGGAAGGCGTCGAACGCCTTCTTCCATGCCTTGCGGTGCAACACCGCGGTCTCGGTGAGAACCCCGTCGAGGTCGAACAGTGCGACGGTGATCGAATCTGGCAATCCCAACACGCTTCGCCACGCTACCCGTCCCGGACGACTCCGGCGCGATTTGCGCGGCCGGGCGAACCGTTTTCCCGCGGTGGTGGTGCTCGCGGTGGCGGGCGACCGCTCGCCGTCCCGGGGTGACGGGCCCGAAAAACCTTTGACCGGGCTGCAACTGAGGGTGAGACGATGAACCGATGACCCGACGTTTCGCCCAGATCGATGTGTTCTCCGCCACCGGAACCGGTGGTAACCCGGTGGCCGTGGTGCTCGATGCCGCCGACATCCCCGACGACCGGATGGCGGCATTCGCCCGCTGGACCAATCTGTCGGAGACGACGTTCGTGCTGCCGCCGACCGACGCCGCAGCCGACTACCGCCTGCGGATCTTCACCCCGGACGGGGAGTTGCCCTTCGCCGGTCACCCCACGCTCGGTTCCGCGCATGCGTGGCTGACGACGGGCGGCCGCCCTGCGGGGGAGGACATCGTGCAGGAGTGCGGCGTCGGCCTGGTCCGACTCCGCCGTTCGGGTGCACGGCTGGCCTTCGCGGCACCGCCGTTGCGACGATCCGGCCCCGTCGAGTCCGCGGTCGTCGCCGAGGTCGCCGCCGCACTGGGGATCGTGGCCGGCGAGGTCCTCGCGGCCGAGTGGGTCGACAACGGGCCGGAATGGATGGTGCTGCAACTCGCGTCCGGGGAGCGGGTGCTCGAGGTGACGCCGGACATCCCGGCGCTCGGCGATCACAAGGTCGGATTGTTCGGGATGTACGACTCGGACGGTGAGGTCTTCGGAGAGGTCCGGGCCTTCGTGCCGGGCATCGGCGTCCCCGAGGACCCGGTGACGGGCAGTCTCAACGCGGGTATCGCGATGTGGCTGCGTGCGAACGGTCACGCCCCGGCGTCGTATGTCGCGGCCCAGGGCGCCGCACTCGGCCGTGCCGGACGCGTTCACGTCCACGACGACGGCGAGAACATCTGGATCGGTGGCGACACGACGACGGTGATCGAGGGCACGGTGACGCTCTGACCCGGATGCCCGGGCGTGAGGGCCGCAACCGGAGGGTGTCGGCGCGCTGTGCCAAGGTGGTGCCATGAGCGACGCCCCTGGCGCCCCGGACAAGAGCGATCCCGAGACGAGCGGCGACGAATCTCTGAGCAACAAGGCCGCCAGGAAGCGGCGTCGACGCGAACCACCGCCCGACCCGGCGCCCCTGCCCGGCCTCGTCGACGCCCACACCCACCTGGCCGCGTGTGGCGGGCGCGATGCCGAGACGGTCCGTGCGATCTGCGACCACGCGCAGGCCGTCGGTGTCGACCATGTCGTCACGGTTGCCGACGACATGGTCGACGCGCGCTGGGCGGTCGCCGCCGCGGACTGGGACGACCGGGTGTACGCGGCGGTGGCCCTGCACCCGATGCACGCCGGCGATCTGAACGACGAGACTGCCGCCGAACTCGAGCAGATGGTTCGTCATCCGCGCGTCGTCGCCGTGGGCGAGACCGGGCTCGACTACTACTGGCCCGGGAAGTCGGACGAGTGCGCGCCGCCCGAGGTGCAGCACGAGGCCTTCCGCTGGCACATCGACCTCGCGAAGCGTGTGGGCAAACCCCTGATGATCCACAACCGCGAGGCCGACCGCGACCTGCTGGACATCTTGGCCGCGGAGGGGGCACCCGACTCCGTGATCATGCACTGCTTCTCCGGTGACCGAAACGTTGCCCGCGAATGTGTCGACCGGGGCTTCATGCTCAGCTTTGCCGGCACTGTGAGCTTCGCCAACGCCGACGAGCTCCGGGTCGCGGCCGAACTCGTGCCCGACGACCAGATCCTCGTCGAGACCGACGCCCCGTTCCTGACCCCGCATCCCTACCGTGGCCAGCCGAATCAGTCCTACTGCCTCCCGTACACGGCGCGAGCGCTCGCCGAGGTGCGCGGCGTGACCGATGTGGAGATGGCGCGTCTTCTCGGAGCCAACGCGCGACGGGTCTACGGCATCCCTTTGCCATAATCTGGCCGGTTCGTTATCGTACTGTGATCCGCCTGGCCGACGTGCTGATCCACTCGGCGGGCGTGGTGCCAGTGTTGCCTATCAGGATGTCGTGCCCTTGTCTTCCTTGCCCAATCCAGAGTCGTCCGAGCCGGTGTCGTCCAAGTCGGTATTCGCCAAGATCAACGGATCGAACTCGTTGCGTGTCCGCGTCGCGGTCGGCGCCGTCTGCGCCACTGTCGCGGCCGGCGGGATCATGGGCGTCACCATGCACAAGAACGTCGCGATCGACGTCGACGGCGACGTCCGGCACGTGTCCACCATGGCGATGTCCGTCGAGAGCCTCCTCGAGTCCGAGGGGCTGGCGCCCGCCGACGGTGACAAGGTGAGCCCCGCGCCCGACTCCGGCTTCGGCGACGGCCAGACCATCCGGGTGAACAAGCTCAAGCAGCTCACCCTCGACATCGAGGGCAAGCGCGAGACCATCGTCACCAACGCCTCGACCGTGGACCAGCTGATGGCCGAGCGTGGATTGACCCACGCCGCCGAGGAGACCGCGTTCGGCCAGGAGCTGCCGGTCGGCGGCGGCCAGATCGAGGTCGCACTGCCCAAGCCGGTGAACCTCGTCGACGGGCCGGCCAAGAAGCGTCCGACCGTCGCCGCACACACCGTGAAGGATCTGCTCGAGTCGCTCGGGACGCCGCTGGGCGCCGAGGACAAGGTCACTCCCGCGGCCGACACCAAGGTCACCCCGAATCTGAAGATCGTCGTCACGCGGATCAAGACCGAGGACGTCACGCTCACCGAGCCGGTCGCGCCGCCGGAGGTCAAGAAGGAAGATCCGACCCTCATCCGCGATCGCAAGGTGGTCGAGAAGAAGGGCACGCCCGGTGAGGCGCGCGTGACGTACAAGGTCACCACCGTCAACGGCCGAGTTGTCAAGCGCGACAAGCTGACCAGTGAAGTGCTCACCGAACCGGTCGCGGCCACCGTCCGCATCGGCACCAAACCGGGCGCGCCGTTCGTGCCGTTCGGGTCCGTCTGGGACGCTCTCGCCGCGTGCGAGGCGACCGGGAACTGGGCCATCAACACGGGCAACGGTTTCTACGGCGGGGTGCAGTTCGATCAGAACACCTGGGAACGCTGGGGCGGTCTCGAGTATGCGCCGCGCGCCGACCTCGCCAGCCGCGAGGAGCAGATCGCCGTCGCCAGCAAGACCCAGGCGGTCCAGGGCTGGGGCGCGTGGCCGTCCTGCTCGTCCAAGCTGGGCCTGCGCTGATCGACGAGACGCCGGCACCTGACGAGACGCCCGCGGGCAAGCCCGACGAGGCTCCCCGTCTGCTCGGTCCCGCACAGATCCGGGAACTCGCGGCCGAGGTCGGCGTCCGGCCGACCAAGACGCTGGGACAGAACTTCGTCCACGACGCGAACACGGTCCGGCGGATCGTCGCCGCGTCGGGTGTCGGTCCCGAGGACACCGTTCTCGAGGTCGGTCCGGGGTTGGGCTCGCTCACCCTCGCGCTCCTCGGAACCGCCGGCAAGGTCGTCGCGATCGAGATCGATCCGGTTCTCGCCCAACGTCTTCCGGCGACGATCGCGGAGTACGCGCCCGGCCGTCAGGACAATTTCCAGGTCATTCTCGCCGATGCGCTGCAGGTGACGCGCGACGACCTCCCCGCGGTGCCCACCGCGCTCGTCGCAAACCTGCCGTACAACGTGTCGGTGCCGGTCCTGTTGCACCTGCTCGGTCTCTTCCCCGAGATCACCACCGCCCTGGTGATGGTGCAGGCGGAGGTCGCCGACCGCCTCGCCGCGGGCCCGGGCAGCCGGACCTACGGCGTGCCGAGCGTCAAGGCGCGTTACCACGGGCGCGTGAGCCGCGCCGGTGCGGTGGGACGCAACGTGTTCTGGCCCGAACCCAAGGTCGAATCGGGGCTCGTCCGTATCGAACGCACCGACGATCACTCCACCGATCCGGTTGAACGCGCGCGGGTGTTCGCGGCGATCGACGCGGCATTCGCCCAGCGCCGCAAGACGATGCGGTCGGCACTGGCCGGATGGGCCGGGTCGGCGGCCGAGGCCGAACGCCGACTGCGCGAAGCAGATATCGATCCCGGCGTGCGCGGCGAGAAACTCGACGTCGACGATTTCGTCCGGCTCGCCCGCACGACCGCTGGTCTCTGAACCAGCCAGGGGCGACGACTCATTCCGCTCGATGCACCAGCGCGAGCGACGTCTCACACTGCTCCTGATCCGATAGAAGCGGCCCCTTCTGCTCCCTGAGGAGCGCCCGGAGCGTGCGGAGGGCGCGTCACGAAGGGTCTGCCAAGCATCTCACCAGGACCCTTCGTGACGCTCGCAAGCTCGCTCCTCAGGGGGCGGGGCGACGCTCGCTCCTCAGCCTGGATCCGTGGACGGGTGCGGGTGTCGATAACGTGAAAATGCCCTCTGAGCTGGAATGATTGGTGGTGTTGAGACAACAAAACATTCCAGCTCAGAAGGCACTTTCAGTGAAAGTATCGCACACGTTCTCCGCCGAGTCCGCCATC
>NZ_JAKRFE010000018.1:0-100315 GCF_022348225.1 Gordonia sp. McavH-238-E | reverse complement strand
TGGCTGCCGGCGCGCGCGGGGCGGGGGAGTGCCGGGTTCACCGGGACGCTGGTCGGAGCCGCGGGGGACCCCGCGGCCGTCGGGTCCACCGTCGTGCGGGGGCCGCACCGGGCGTCGCCGGGCACCGGGCTGCTCCGGGCCGCGCAGATCGCCGGGCATCGGCTGACGCCCATCCGGACCCGGCCCCGCCGGACGGCGCGTCTGCGAACGCCGGCGCGGGCCGTCGGGTGGTGAATCCACTGGTGAACGGTCCCTTTCGAGGTCGACACATCGCGACGGGACGTCGACGCGACAGGGGTCACGCCTGAGGATGCCGATGCTGATGTGCAGGACGAGTCAGGTGTTGTGTGCTCTCGTCAGGCTACTGAAGTGATTCCGGAATTCGAGAACGCAACGCCGGGCGGGCGAGTAGCCGTCGTCACGTACGCGATCCGGGCCGGGTGGAGGACGTTCCCCGGGTCCGGCACGATGGGGCCCATGCGTGTCACGCCGAGCAACCCCACCGTGTACATCGTCGGCGCCGGCGGACAACTCGGAACGGCCCTGCAGGATCGCTCGGCGGGGGTTCCCGACACCGTCGTGCGACCGCTCACCTCGGCCGACATCGACATCGCCGACCCGACCTCGGTGGCCGCCGCGCTCGGCGACCTCGCCCCCGACGACGTGGTGGTGAACTGCGCGGCCTACACCGACGTCGACGGCGCCGAGTCCGACACCGATGGCGCGCGCCGCGTCAACACCGCCGGGCCCGAGGTCCTCGCCGCCCGGACCGCCGATGCCGGCGCGTGGCTGATCCACGTCTCCACCGACTACGTGTTCCCCGGAACCACCGACGAGGGAGGCCGGCCGTCGGCGGGCGACGGATACGAACCCGACGACGTCTCCGGCACCCCGGCCACCGTGTACGGCCGCACCAAACTGGACGGCGAGCGCGCCGCTCTGTCGGCGGACCCGCAGACCACCGTCGTGCGGACGGCGTGGGTCTACACCGGCGGACCCGACAGCCGCGACTTCGTCGGCACGATGCGACGGCTCGAACAGTCGCGGGAGACGGTCTCGGTCGTCGACGACCAGCTCGGGTCACCCACCTACTCGCACGACCTCGCCGACGGACTCTGGGAACTCGTCGCCGGCGGGGCGCGGCCCGAGGTCGCCGGCGCCGTCCTGCATGCGACGAATTCGGGCAGCGCCACCTGGTTCGCCGTCGCACGCGGGGTGTTCGAGGAGATCGGAGCGGGGCCCGACCGGGTCCGGCCCACGACGACTGCCGAGTTCCCGCGCCCGGCGCCGCGCCCGGCCTACTCGGTGCTGTCCGGACGGTCCTGGACGGCTGCCGGACTCACCGCGCTCCGTCCGTGGCGACACGCGCTGCACGCGGCGATCGCCGCGTCGGACGCCGGCACCGGTTCGTTACCCTGAGCGGCGTGTCTGTTCAGCCAGCCGTGGTGACGGTGACCTATTTCTCCGGCGATCACCTCGTGACCTTCCTGCGTAGTCTCGCCGCGGTCACCGACGTCATGCCGCAGGTCGTCATCGCCGACAACGGTTCGGAGGACGGCGCGCCGGAACGGGCCGAGCAGGAGTACGACACGGTCACCCTCGTCCGGACCGGCGGCAACATCGGATACGGCGGCGCGATGAACCGCGGTGTCGCCGAGATCGACCCCGATGTCGAGTTCATCCTCATCTCCAACCCCGATGTCGAGTGGAAGCCGGGTGCCATCGAGGAGCTGATGGCCGCGGCGCAGCGGTGGCCGCGCGCGGGCTCGCTCGGTCCGCTGATCCGCGAACCCGACGGGTCGATCTACCCGTCGGCCCGCCGGGTCCCCGACCTCGTGTCGGGCACCGGACACGCGATCCTCGGCACGGTCTGGAAGTCCAATCCGTGGACCGCGGCCTACCGTGCCGACGACGAGACCCCGTCGGAGCGTGCGGTGGGGTGGCTGTCGGGTTCGTGTCTGCTCGTTCGGCGCGAGGCGTTCGACGCCATCGGTGGCTTCGACGCCCGCTACTTCATGTACATGGAGGACGTCGACCTCGGCGACCGGCTCGGCAAGGCGGGCTGGCAGAACGTGTACGTGCCCACCGCGGAGGTCGTACACACCAAGGGGCACAGCGCAGGTCGGCATCCGGAGAAGATGCTGCCCGCGCACCATCGAAGTGCCTACCGGTTCCAGGCGGACCGCAACCCGGGGCCCTGGCGCGCGCCGCTGCGACTGGCCCTGCGGATCGGGCTGGGCGTGCGATCCCGGCTGGCCGTTCGTGCGGCGCGCCGCGCGTCGGCGAGCGAAAACGACGGCTGAGTGTTGAAGTGAACACCGAACGTCAGTGAACACCGAAGGCCGGAGTGGCCTCCGGTCACCTCGAGGAAGGAACCGATCCAGTGGACAACTACACCGTGCGTGAGTCGGTGGAAAGACAGTCCGTGGGGGGATCGGACGACATCAGGGAGGACGTCGAGGCCGTCATCCTCGTGGGCGGCAAGGGAACCCGTCTGCGTCCGCTCACCTTGTCGGCGCCCAAGCCGATGCTGCCGACGGCCGGACTGCCCTTCCTCACCCACCTGCTGTCGCGTATTCGCGCGGCGGGGATCCGCGACATCGTGCTCAGCACCTCGTTCAAGGCCGAGGTCTTCAGCGAGTACTACGGCGACGGTTCGAAACTGGGCCTGCGCATGCGTTACGTCACCGAGGACGAGCCGCTGGGCACCGGCGGCGGCATCCGCAACGTGCTCGACGAACTGACCGCGAGCACGATCGTGGTGTTCAACGGCGACGTCCTCGGTGGCACCGATGTCGGTGACGTCATCGACAGTCATCGTGCCGCCGACGCCGACGTCACCATCCATCTCGTGCGCGTCAGCGACCCGCGCGCGTTCGGCTGCGTGCCCACCGACGGCGACGGTCGGGTCACCGCGTTCCTGGAGAAGACGCAGGACCCGCCGACCGACCAGATCAACGCCGGCACATACGTGTTCAAGCGCGAGGTCATCGAGTCCATCCCGTCCGGACTGCCGGTCTCGGTCGAACGTGAGGTGTTCCCCCGACTGCTCGCCGAGGGCGCTCACGTCCATGCGCATGTCGACCACGCCTACTGGCGGGACATGGGTACGCCCGAGGACTTCGTCCGCGGCTCGGCCGACCTCGTCCGCGGGATCGCGCCGTCACCGGCCCTGGGTGACCGTCGCGGCGAATCCCTCGTCCACGAGGGCGCGGGCGTCGGCCCGGGTGCCCTGCTCATCGGCGGAACCGTGGTCGGTCGGGGCGCCGAGATCGGCCCGCGTGCCCGTCTCGACGGCGCGGTCATCTTCGACGGCGCGGTGATCGAGGCCGGCGCGGTCGTGGAACGGTCGATCATCGGCTTCGGTGCCCGCATCGGGCCGCGCGCGCTGGTCCGGGACACGGTCATCGGCGACGGCGCCGACATCGGCGCGCGCTGCGAGTTGTTGCGCGGTGCGCGGGTGTGGCCGGGTATCGAGATCCCCGACAACGGGGTCCGGTTCTCGACGGACGTCTAATCCGGCCGGTGAGTCCGCCTAGCGGATCTTCGCGGCGGCGAGCACTCCGGGCCCCAACGGGATGACCACCGGCAACAGCTGTTCGTCGTCGGCGATCAGCAGTGCCGCCTCCCGGGCGGCCGCCGTCGGCGGCTCGGTACGGGCGGGATCGCCGACCGTGCCGTCGGCGGTGGCGTTGTGGACGACCACCACCCCACCCGGGCGGAGCATCCGGACCGCCTCACGGACGAATCGGGGCAGGTCGAGCAGGGGCCCGTCGACGAAGACCAGATCGTAGGACGCGTCGGACAACCGCGGCAGGACCTCGACGGGGGTGCCGTTGATGAGCCGGGTACGACCGGGGGCGATGTCGGCGCCGGCGAAGGACGCCCGTGCGGCCCGGTGGTGTTCGGGTTCGGGATCGATGGTGGTCAGCACGCCCTCGGTCGACATGCCGTTGAGCAACCAGAGGCCGCTCACCCCGGTGCCGGTCCCGATCTCCACGACGGCATGTGCGTCGGCTGTCCGGGCGAGCAGGGCGAGCAAGGCGCCGACCGCCGGGGAGACCGGCGTCGCGCCCAGTTCCTCGGCGCGGGCGCGGGCGGCGATGACGGCGTCGTCCTCGACGATGGCCGACTCGGCGTAGGCGATCAGGTCGGGGCGCGCGGACGGCGTTGACTCGGTCACGCGTCGAGGTTAGTCCGAGCCCGCGGCCGAACCGGACGCGGCACGCCAGACCTGCACGAATCCGCTCGCAACCGGACGGCCGACGCATCCTCAGGCAACACTCAGGCGCCTCATACGGCGGCCACACTCGGATAGGAGAGGGTGAGAGCTGTTCCGGTTGGGACAGTTCCCGGGAGGTCGGTGTGAACGCCCGGCAGTTCGGGAATACCCAACCGGAGTCACCTGTTCGACTTCGGTGAGTGCTTGGGTCACCGGGTGCGTGTTCACGAGAGAGGAACCGACCACCGACCATGATCGATCCCCGCGAATCCGCCGATGCCGTGCCCGCGGGCACCGCAGGTTTCGACGCCACCGGCGATGAACTGCTCATGCCGTCCTGGGACGACCTGGTACGCGAACACGCCGACCGCGTCTACCGTCTGGCCTATCGCCTGTCGGGCAATCAGCACGACGCCGAGGACCTCACGCAGGAGACCTTCATCCGGGTCTTCCGCTCGCTGTCGAACTACCGTCCCGGCACATTCGAGGGCTGGTTGCACCGCATCACCACCAACCTGTTCCTCGACATGGTCCGCCGCCGCAGCAAGATCCGCATGGAGGCGTTGCCCGAGGAGTACGACCGCGTGCCGGCCGACACCCCCGATCCGCAGCAGATCTTCGACGCGACGAACCTCGATCCCGACCTGCAGCGCGCCCTGGACACGCTGGCGCCCGACTTCCGCGCCGCCGTGGTCCTGTGCGACATCGAAGGGCTGTCCTACGAGGAGATCTCGGCGACGCTCGGCGTCAAGCTGGGTACCGTGCGCAGCCGCATCCACCGCGGTCGGCAGAGCATCCGCGACGCCCTCGCGGCACAGGGCCACACGAGCAGCCGGTCGGTCGCGATCGGCTCGCATTCCTGAGTTCGGTGTCGCGCCGCCGCGCGTCCCGGGAACCCTGCTCCGCCCAGCTTCGTTGTGAGTCTCGGATAAGCTGAGATGTTGCCTGTGCCGCTGCGCACAATGCCGACGACGTCCCCGGTCCGCCGAGGAGTGCGCGTTCGGCGGACGGCATCGGATGCCGCCGGTCGGTACCGTGGCAGAAGAGCAGCAGGCCCAGTGGCAACACAGGATTCATCGTGCGGCGGTTTCGTCGTGGAGAGGGGTGAACGACGATGATGGACGGCGATCGCGGGCGTCCGACCGGGAGTGGCGGTGTCGAACCACCTACCCCCAACCTCCGTCGTCGGCGGTCTTCCTGGACTCCCAGCAGGTGGAACACCTGGAGTCCGGCTCCCTCGTCATTCCTGCCCAATCGGGGCTACCGTGCGCCGGGAACGGCCGGCGGGCGCGGCTTCGCACCCACCGAGCACCTGGCCCCCGAGGCGGTCGCGGCCTTCGTCGACGGTGAACTCGGCATGTCCGCGCACGCGCGCGCCGCTCACCACCTCGCGCTGTGCCACGAGTGTGTGGCGGCAGTGGAGGCGCAGTCCCTGGCCCGCACCCGTCTGCGCGAGTCCGGCCGCGTGTCGATCCCGGACTCCCTGCTCGGTCAGCTCTCCCAGATCCCCACCCGCGAGATCGACATGACCTCCGGACGACCCCGCCCGACGGAGTTCGGGCCGACGGTGTCGCCCGACGCGCCGACCGACGGCATCCCCGCGGCCCGTGGCCGCGCCTTCCGCCGCCGGGGCCGGTGAACGTGGCCCCCAACGCCGATTCTCCCGACGCCGACTCTCCCGATCCCGGTGACGCGCAGTTCGCGCGTCGGGCCGAACCGCCCGAGTCGCAACGGCTGACGCCGTCGAGGCCGCGGCACGCACCCGTCTCGCCGACGACCGCGCAGGTGTTCGGCCGGCCGTCGGGTGTGCGTGGTTCGTTCGCCACCTCAACGGACGGTCGGTCGCCCGAGCCCCAGGTCGCGGCCCCGGACCCGGTACTCGCCGAGGCCTTCGGTCGGCCGGCGGGGTCGACCGAGACCCTGCAGCGGGATCCGCTCGCGACCTACGGGCAGACCGAACAGCCCCGGACGCCGGACGACCCGTGGCGCGACCCGGAGAGTCCGGCCCGGCTCGACGCACCTGCGCTGGCCACCGGGGCACCGGAGACCCCCACCGACGCCGGTCCGAAACTCGGCGTTCGCGACATCCTGCTCGGCAAGCGCCTCAGCTGGGTGGCCCTGGCGACGCTCGCGGTGATCGCCTTGCTCATCGGACTCGTCGGCGGCCTGATGGGCCGGTACACCGCGGAAGTGGCCGCGCCGCTCACCAGCGACACGGTCGAGCTGTCCACCGACGACACCGGCGGCGACGCCGGGCCGCGGTCGTCGGTTGCCGAGGTGGCCCGCGCCGTGGAGAAGTCGGTCGTCGCGATCGACGTCCGCGCCGCCGGTGCCTATGCGACCGGGTCGGGATTCGTCATCGACAAAGAGGGTTACATCCTCACCAACAATCACGTGATCTCGATGGCCGCGAACGACAAGAGCGCCAAACTCGAGGTCGTCTTCTTCGATCGCCAGCGCGTCCCCGCGCGGATCGTCGGACGCGATCCCAAGACGGACCTGGCGGTGCTGAAGGTCGACAATGTCGAGAACCCGACGGTGTCGGTCCTCGGCAGTTCCGGCGACCTCCAGATCGGTGAAGAGGTCGTCGCCTTCGGATCGCCGCTCGGACTCAACCGAACCGTGACCAGCGGCATCGTCAGCGCGACCGATCGTGCCGTGGCGCTGACCCCCGATGCGGAGTCCGACACCGACGCGGTGATCGACGCCATCCAGACCGACGCCGCGATCAACCCGGGCAACTCCGGAGGCCCCCTGGTCAACGCCGAGGCCCAGGTGGTCGGGATCAACACCGCGGGACGCCTCGGCGCAGGCGGCGGCAACATCGGGCTCGGTTTCGCGATCCCGATCGACGAGGCCAAGCCCATCGCGGAAGCGCTGATCCGTGACGGCCGCGTCAACCATCCGCAGATCGGGGTCAACGCGAGTTCGGTCCGCAACGAACGGGTCCTCGGAGCGCAGGTCCGCAACGTCGTGGCCGGCAGTCCTGCCGAACGGGCGGGGGTCCGCGAGAACGACGTGATCACCTCGTTCAATAACCGCCCCATCGAGAGCGCCGACGAGTTGAACGTCGCGATCCGGACCGCGAACATCGGTGAATCCGTCCCGTTCCAGTACTGGCGGGCGGGTCGGACGTTCAGCGGTACCATCACACCGGCGAGCGACTAACCACACCAGCGCACAAGTCAGGACGAGGCACATGTTCAGCAGCATCGGATGGGGCGAGATCGCGATCCTGGTGGTCGCGGCGCTGGTCATCCTCGGCCCCGAACGCCTCCCCGGTGCCGTCTCGTGGACGATGCAGTCGCTCAAGAAGGTCCGCGAATACGCGACCGGTGCGAGCGCTCAGCTCAAGGACGAGCTCGGTCCCGAGTTCGACGATCTGCGCAAACCGCTGGCCGATCTGAACGAGCTCCGGGGTATGACGCCGCGTTCCATCGTCACGAAACATCTTCTCGACGGCGACGATTCGCTGTTCCGTCTGAACGAGAGCGCGACGACGGTCAATCGGAACACCACCCCGGCGGCGCCGGAGATCAAACCGGTCTCGGCGCCGCTGTCGTTCGAGAAGCAGGATTCCGCCGACAGGTCCGACTCCGCGACGGGCAACCGCGCCGCCCCGGACCGCACGCCGCGCACGGGGTCGCGTCCCGCCGCAGCGGACTGGGACGCGACCTAGGCGAACCGGTCAGGCGTTCCGGATGGTGTCGAGTCCCAGACTCATCCCGGCCAGACCGCGCTTGCGCGCCGCCAGCTTGCCGGCGATCGCGCGCAGTGCGGACCCCGAGGCCGATTCCGGCGCCGACAGCACGACCGGGACCCCGGCATCGCCACCTTCGCGCAGGGCGGTCTCGAGCGGCACCTGACCGAGCAGGTCGACCTGAGCGCCCACGGCACGCGTGAGGCGTTGTGCCACCTGCTCACCGCCGCCGGACCCGAACGGTTCCATGCGGCTGCCGTCGGGCAGTTCCAGCCACGACATGTTCTCCACGACACCGAGGATCTTCTGCCGCGTCTGCAGGGCGATGGCCCCGGCGCGCTCGGCGACCTCGGCCGCGGCCTGCTGCGGGGTCGTCACGACCAAGATCTCCGCTCCAGGGATGAGCTGGGCGATGGAGATGGCGACGTCGCCGGTGCCCGGCGGCAGGTCGAGGAGCAACACGTCGAGGTCGCCCCAGTACACATCCGCGAGGAACTGCTGGAGAGCGCGATGGAGCATCGGGCCACGCCACGTCACCGGGGTGTTCCCGTCGGTGAACTGTCCGATGGAGATGAAGCGGACCCCGTGGTTGATCGGCGGCATGATCATGCGCTCCACCTGGGTGGGCTTGGCGTCGCTGCCGAGCATGCGGGGAACCGAGTGACCGTAGATGTCGGCATCGAGGACGCCGACGCTGAGCCCGCGCTCGGCGAGTGCTGTCGCGAGGTTGACGGTGACACTCGACTTGCCGACGCCGCCCTTGCCCGACGCCACCGCATAGACGCGGGTGAGCGAACCGGGTTGGGCGAACGGGATGACCGGTTCGGCCTTGTCCCCCCGGAGCTTCTTGCGCAGTTCGGTGCGCTGCTCGTCGTCCATCACGTCGAGTTCGACGCGGATCGCGCCGACGCCCGGGACGTCGGCCACGGCTGTCTCCACGCGCTGCGAGATCTCGGTGCGCATCGGGCAGCCCGACGTCGTGAGGTACACGCCGACGTCGACACTCGCGTCGTCGTTGACGGTGACCGACTTGACCATCCCGATGTCGGTGATCGGCTTGCCGATCTCGGGATCCTTGACCTTGCCCAGAGCGGCGCGAACTGCCGATTCCGTGGGCGCGACTCCTGTTGTCATCTGGTCCAGACTACCGGCGGCACCGACGACGCCCGGCGGAGGTCCTCCGATCGCGGTGTCAGCGAACCGGAACCGGCGCGCCGGAAGCGCCCGGCCGGTTCGGTCCGGCGTTGCCCGCCGGGGCCTGCTTGGTGGCCGGAGCGTCCTTCTTGGTCGGCGGGGGTGCGGGCTGGCCCGGGAACAGCGGCGGGATCGACGGCAGGCAGACGATGATGCACGGCTGCGGCGGCGGGCTCGGCCGACGCGAGGAGGACGACGAGGACGACTCGGACCCGGGTGTGCTCGGCGTGCTCGGCTTGCTGGACTTGCTCGAGCTGCTCGACGGCTTGCGCTTCATCTCCGGGATGGGGTTCGTCGGCATCACGCCCGTCGCATACGCCCCGGCCCAGCCGAGCACGTTCGCGACGTACTCCATCGAGCGGTTGTAGCGCAGCACCGCCGAGACCCGGGTGCGCTCGTTCATGATGTCGGTGACACCGGCGCACAGGTACCGGCCGGCCGAGTAGGTGGCGTCGAAGATGTTGTTCGGGTCGGGTTTCCCGTCCCCGTTGGCGTCGGAGCCCCACGCGGCCCATGTGCTCGGGATGAACTGCATCGGGCCCATGGCGCGGTCGTGTCCGGCGTCGCCGTCGATGCGCCCGCCGTCGGTGTCCTTGATGACGGCGTTGCCGGCCAGGGAGCCGTCGAGGACCGGGCCGGCGATCGGATTGATGGTCGTACCGTACTGATCGACCGAGCCGTTGCTCGCGTGATTGGACTCGATCCGGCCGATGCCGGCGAGCAGGAACCACGGGAGCTTGCACTGGGGGCTCTCGGCCGCGACGCGGTTCGCGGCCAGCTTGTAGGCCTGGAGGACCACGCCGGGGATTCCCAACGGACCCGACGGGAGATCGGCGGCGAGCCGGAACTGTGGTGCCGGCAGGGCGGTCGCGGGCTTCTCCGGCGGAGGTGCGAAGCCGAGCAGGGCGACCGGTGAGCCGGCGACGACCTCGGCCAGCACCGCGGGGGCAGCCGGTTCGGAGACGGGTGCGGCGACGGTGCCACCGGAGGCGCTCGATGTCGCGGTGCCCAGCACCAGCGCACCGACCAGGCCACCACCCACGGCGAGAGTCGCGGCGCGGCGGGGGAAAGAGGACGGACGACGCGGTCCGCGGCGGCGGCGGACGATGTCGAGGGGCCTCATCGACGGCTCCCGTCGCCCGACACGGCCCCGGGACGCTGCCCGGTCATGTCCACTCCGTTGTCAACACACACATCTGCCCCCGAGAACGCGGCGATCACCACCCGCGGCCCGGTTCGAGAGCCGCTCGCATGGATGCACCGGACGAATCCGTCGTGTCGTGGTCGACACCGGGATCCGGTCCGAACTGTGACCCACCATACATATGGGTCTGACGTCCCAGACACGAACTCCACTTTTGGTGTCAGTGAACCCATCGCGCCGACGGGCTCCGGGTGTTACGTCGGGGCCGGTGCACTCCGGAGTCAGCGCGAGCGGTCGCGCGGACCCGTACCGGCGGGCGGCTCGTCGTCGGACGTGGCGCCGAGTCGGTCGGTGAGTTCGTCGAGCAGGTCGTCGAGTTCCTTGCGCAGGTAGTCGCGCGTCACGGTGTCACCGACCGCGAGCCGGACGGCGGCGAGCTCACGTGCGAGGAACTCGGTGTCCGCCTTCGTCTGGGCGGACCGCAGCCGGTCCTCCTCGAGCGAGACTCGGTCACGGTTCTCCTGCCGGTTCTGGGCCAGGAGGATCAGCGGGGCCGCGTACGCCGCCTGGGTGGAGAACGCGAGGTTGAGCAGGATGAACGGATACGGGTCCCATCTGATCGACACCGCGACCAGGTTGAGCGCGATCCACACGATCACGACGACCGTCTGGATCGCCAGATAGCGCCCGGTGCCCAGGAACCTGGCGACCCGCTCGCTGTACATCCCGACGACGTCGGAGTCGAGATTGAACGAGATCGTGCGACGGGTGCTGGGGGTGTCGAGTTTGCGTCCCGGTTCGCTCATCGGATGACGTCTCCGACGGGCTCGACGGCGTCCTCGGGCTCGGTCTCGCGCCAGTCGCGCGGCAGGATCTCGTCGAGGAGGTCGTCGACACTCACCGCGCCGAGCAGGTGCCCGGCCTCGTCCACGACGGGTCCGCAGACCAGGTTGTAGGTCGCGAAGTATCTCGTCATCGTCTCCAGGGAGTCCTCGGGGTGGAGTTGGACGAGGTCGGTGTCCAGGATGCCGCCGACGAGATGGGCGGGGGGCTCCCGGAGCAGGGCCTGCAGGTGTACGCACCCGAGGTACTTCCCGGTCGGCGTCGCCGTCGGCGGGCGGACGACGAACACCAGGCTCGCCGCGGCGGGCGTGAGGTCGGGATTGCGGACGCGGGCGAGCGCCTCGGCGATGGTGGTCGACGGGGTCACCACGATGGGCTCGGAGGTCATCACACCGCCGGCGGTGTCGGGGGAGTGCAGGAGCAGGCGCCGGAGCGGTTCGGACTCGACGGGGTCCATCTCCTCCAGGAACGCCTCGGCCTCGGTGTCGGGCAGTTCGCCGAGCAGATCGGCCGCGTCGTCGGGGTCCATCGCCTCGAGGATGTCGACGGCGCGGTCGCGACCGAGCGCGGCGAGCACCTCTTTCTGGTCGTCGGGCGGTAATTCCTGCAGCACGTCGGCGAGCCGTTCGTCATCCAGGGCCGAGGCGATCTCGTCGCGCCGTTTCGCGGGCAGTTCGCGCAGGGCGTTGGCGACGTCGGCCGGCCGCATGCCCTCGAACTGCAACAACGCCTGTGCCACTCCCTGTCCCGGGAGGTTCAATGCGCTCTGGGTGATGCCCTGCACGCTGGACCACTCCACGACCTGGGTCTCGTGGCGGCGTCGGAGACCGCGGCGGCCTGCGCGGATCGCGACGCGGGAGACGACCCAGTCGCGGGTCCGGGTCTTCTCGATGCCGAGGTCGATCACCGTCACGTCGGCGTCGGCGAGTTCGGGTAGGTCCGGATCGACGACCCGGACGTGGGTGTCGAGAACCTGCCCGATCGCCAGCGCCTCGCCGGGCCGCAGATGGAGCCGGCGGAGGCTGACGGTGCCGGTGTTGAGGGCAACGGCCTGCGGCTCGATCGCCGTCACGCGCAGCATGGGAACGAAAATCCTACGCCGGGTGGTCAATTCGACCGCCAGACCGAGGACGCGCGGTTGTTGTCCGGACATGCGGATCGAGATCACCACGTCGCGGACGCGACCGATCGATTCACCGTCGGGACCAAGGACGGCCAACCCGACTAATCTGGCCACGAACACCTTGCTCACCGACGACATGGGAGTAAGGGTAGTGCCATCGGTTCCGTGGAGGCCGACGGCAGACACCGAACGCCCACCGGTGGGAGACGAGTCTCACGGTCGAGTCCCACCGCAGCAGTCGCACAACAGGGAAGGCCCCGACATGACCAATCCCATGCGCCCGAGCCGCGAGACGCCGGGCCTGCCCACCCCGCCGAAGGGCTGGCCGATCGGTTCCTACGGAACCTACGCCGAGGCCCAACGCGCGGTGGATTTTCTCTCCGACGAGAACTTCACCGTGCAGGACGTCACCATCGTGGGCGTCGATCTCATGCAGGTCGAACGAGTCATCGGCCGGTTGACATGGGGCAAGGTGATCGGCGGCGGGCTGGTGTCCGGTGCCTGGCTCGGCTTCTTCTTCGGCTGCCTGGTGGCGCTCGTGTTCACCGGTTCGCCCATCGCGCCCATCCTCGTGGGCATCGTCGGCGGCATGGTCTTCGGTGTGATCTCCGCGACCATTCCGTACGCGGCCACGCGCGGCCAGCGTGATTTCGCCTCGACGATGCAACTCGTCGCGGGACGCTATGACGTGCTGTGCGACCCGAAAAGCGCAGAGAGGGCACGCGACATGCTCACCCGTCTGACCTTCTGAGCCGACGTCCCCCGCTCGGACACGGTGGGATCACAATCGCTCGCGGAGTGGCACGCCCATGCCGAATGTGTTGCATGTCACGAATCCTCACGTATAGCGTTGCACTTCGGACGCTCACGGCGGAGCACCTGGTGCGCCCGCCGCGTACGACATCGAGGAGGCTGCGTGCGGAGCAGGGTCAGGACTGACGGATCTACCAGACGCGTGAGACGGAAGGTCCTCGCCGCGGCGGTGGCAGCGGCGGCCATGCTGCCCGTGCTGTCCGCATGCGGCTCGGGATATGAAGCGGGCGTACTCAATTTCTATCCGCCGGCCGACGGCGCGGACACCTTCGCCGAGATCGGCGACAAGTGCTCGGCCGATTCCGGCGGGGCGTACAAGGTCGTGACGACTCCGCTGCCCAAGGGTGCCGACGATCAGCGTCTGCAGCTCGCACGACGCCTCGCGGGCAACGACAGCGGTCTGGACCTGATGGGTATGGACGTCGTGTGGACCGCCGAATTCGCCGACGCGGGCTGGATGGTGCCGGTGCCCGACGACATGGCGGCGGAGATCTCGGCACGAACCCTGGGCGGCCCGCTCGACACCGCGGTGTGGAAGACCGACGACGACGAGCGTGAACGGCTCTACGCCATCCCGTTCTCCACCAACACCCAATTGCTGTGGTACCGGCCGGATGTCCTCGCCGAGGACGTCGACCGACGCCGCCCGGCGTCGACGTGGAACGGCATGCTCGAGGACGCGCTCGTCAGCGGGCGCAACGGCGGCCCGACCTACATCATGGTGCAGGGCAGGCAATACGAGGGCCTGATGGTGTGGTTCAACTCGGTGCTCGCGAGTGCCGGCGGCCAGATCGTCGATCCGCAGGACCCCGACAAGGTCACCCTGAACGACACCCCTGAACACCGCGCCGCCACGGTGCGCGCCCTGGAGACCCTCAAGCGCGTGGCGACCGCACCGGGGGCCGATCCCTCGCTGACCAACTCCGACGAGGGCGCCGCGCGACTCGGGATGGAGAGCGGAGAGGCTCTGTATCAGGTCAACTGGCCGTTCGTCTTCGCCGGCATGCGCGAGAACGCCGTCGCCGGAAGCGTCGCCTTCCTCGACCTCACCCAGTACGCGAACCTCTACGCCGACACCGCGAACCCGCCGACGGCGGCGCAGGTCGTCCCGCTGAACCGGGAGATGCGGCGGGTCTTCGACTTCGCGCCCTACCCGGGCTTCGAGGGACTCCCCACGAAGACGACCCTGGGCGGCATCAACATCGCCGTCGCCAGCACCTCGAAGCAGCAGGATCTCGCCTTCCAGGCCGCGGAGTGCATCACCAGCGAGGCGGGGCAGAAGGCGTTCTCGTTCAGCGCCGGACCGCCGCCGGTCATCGAATCCATCTACGACGACGCCGATTTCCGGCTCGCCTACCCGATGGCCGACGAGATCAAGCGGCAGCTCGAACCCGAACACGCCGCGCTGCGCCCGAAGTCGCCCGATTACCAGGCGATCTCGACGCTGCTGCAGGCCAAGTTGAGTCCGGTCGGCGCCTGGGAGCCGGAGGCTCTCGTCGACGAACTCGCCGAAGCGGTCCAGAAGGCCATCGACGGGGAAGGGCTGATCCCGTGAGCGACAACACGACACCCGGAGACGACGAACGGACCGGCGACCGGCCGGGCCGTGATGTTTCGGGCGAGGACACGCGGTTCCGCGCCGGACGTCATGCCCTGCCCGACGACGCCCCGCCGCAGACCGGCCCGATCCCGATCGTCGGTGACACGCCGCCGGTGCAATCCGACCAGGTGTGGACCCCGCCGCCGGGCGGACGGCACGACGCCGCGCCGGTGAGCGGTCCGGCGGGCGCACCCGCTCCGGCCGCCGGTCCGGCTGCTGCCACCGCAGCCGGCACGACGGCGGTCGCCGAGCGTCCGCGAGCCGACGACGCACAAGCCGCACCGCGCAGGCGCAGCGAGGGCAAGGCCGCCGAGCGTCGACTGGCCTTCTGGCTCGTCGCGCCGGCCGCGCTCATGATGATCCTGGTCACCGGTTACCCGATCGTGTACGCGGTCTGGTTGTCGCTGAACAAGATGAGCCTCTCGGCCCCCGGCGAACGCGAGTTCGTGTGGTTCGCCAACTACGCGACCGTCCTCACCGACAACTACTGGTGGACCGCCTTCGGTGTCACGGTCGGCATCACGGTCGTGTCGGTGATCATCGAGCTCGTGCTCGGCATGGCCATCGCGCTCGTGATGCACCGAACGATCTTCGGGCGCGGCACGATTCGTACCGTCGTCCTCATCCCGTACGGCATCGTGACGGTGGCAGCGGCGTTCTCGTGGTACTACGCCTGGACACCCGGCACCGGATATCTCGCGAATCTGCTGCCCGACGGCAGTGCTCCCTTGACCGAGCAATGGCCCTCGCTGGCGATCATCGTCCTGGCCGAGGTCTGGAAGACGACCCCGTTCATGGCCCTGCTGCTGCTGGCCGGACTCGCGCTCGTGCCGGACGATCTGCTCAAGGCGGCCCAGGTGGACGGTGCCGGAGCGTGGACGAGGCTGTGGCGCATCATCCTCCCGCTGATGAAGCCGGCGATCCTGGTGGCGCTGCTGTTCCGCACACTCGACGCGTTCCGCGTGTTCGACAACATCTATGTCCTCACCAGCGGGTCCAACAACACCTACTCGGTGTCGATGCTGGGTTACGACAATCTGTTCGGCGCCTTCAATCTCGGCGTCGGTTCGGCGATCTCGATCCTGATCTTCATCTGCGTCGCGATCATCGCGTTCGTGTTCATCAAGGGGTTCGGCACCGCCGCACCGGGTTCCGACGACGAGGGGAGGTAAGCCGTTGAATACGAGCGGAAAGTCCAAGGCCTGGTGGTCGATCGCCAACATCCTGGTGATCCTGTACGCGCTCATCCCACTGCTGTGGATCATCAGTCTGTCGTTCAAACCGGCAGGCAGCGTGACCGACGGGCGATTCTGGCCCAGTGAGTTCACACTCGACAACTACAAGAACATCTTCGAGACGAGCGCGTTCACCTCGGCGTTGATCAACTCGATCGGCGTCGGACTCATCACGACGGTCATCGCGGTGATCCTCGGGACGATGGCGGCCTATGCGGTGGCGCGCCTGGACTTCCCGGGCAAGAAGCTCCTGATCGGCGCCGCTCTGCTGATCGCGATGTTCCCCCAGATCTCGCTGGTGACCCCGTTGTTCAACATCGAGCGACGACTCGGGTTGTTCGACACCTGGCCCGGCCTGATCCTGCCCTACATCACGTTCGCGCTGCCGCTGGCGATCTACACCCTGTCCGCGTTCTTCCGCGAGATCCCGTGGGAGCTGGAGAAGGCCGCCAAGATGGACGGCGCCACGCCGTGGCAGGCCTTCCGCAAGGTCATCGCACCCCTCGCGGCGCCCGGCGTCGTGACCGCGGCGATCCTGGTGTTCATCTTCGCCTGGAACGACCTGCTCCTGGCGTTGTCCCTGACGTCGACCGAACGGGCGATCACCGCGCCGGTGGCGATCGCGAACTTCACCGGAAGTTCGCAATTCGAGGAACCGACCGGGTCGATCTCGGCCGCCGCGGTGGTCATCACCATCCCCATCATCATCTTCGTGCTCTTCTTCCAACGTCGAATCGTGGCCGGCCTGACCTCCGGCGCCGTGAAGGGATAACCCATGGCAGACATCGTTCTGGACAACGTCTCCAAGCAGTATCCCGACGGCTCGACGGCCGTACACGGGGTCGACATCGAGATCGCCGACGGCGAGTTCGTGATCCTGGTGGGACCGTCGGGCTGCGGCAAGTCGACGACGCTCAACATGATCGCGGGACTCGAGGACATCTCGGGGGGTGAACTGCGGATCGGCGGTGAGCGCGTCAACGAGCGCGCGCCGAAGGACCGCGACATCGCGATGGTGTTCCAGAGTTACGCGCTGTACCCCCACATGTCGGTCCGCGAGAACATCGCCTTCCCGCTGACCCTCGCGAAGATGCCGAAGGATCAGGTGGCCGCGAAGGTCGACGAGGCCGCGCGCATCCTCGACCTCGGGCAGTACCTAGACCGCAAGCCCGCCAACCTCTCCGGTGGTCAGCGGCAGCGCGTCGCGATGGGACGCGCGATCGTGCGGTCGCCCAAGGCGTTCCTGATGGACGAGCCGCTGTCGAATCTCGATGCGAAGCTCCGCGTGCAGATGCGCACCGAGATCTCGCAGCTGCAGCAACGTCTGGGCACCACCACGGTCTACGTGACCCACGACCAGACCGAGGCCATGACCCTCGGCGACCGCGTGGTCGTCCTGCGCGGCGGGTACGTGCAGCAGATCGGCACACCGCAGGAGCTGTACAACAATCCGACCAACGTGTTCGTGGCCGGCTTCATCGGTTCGCCCGCGATGAACTTCCTGTCCGGTCGCCTTGGCTCCGACGGCATCGAGACCGCGATCGGCACGATCTCGCTCGACGACCACCGTGCGGTGGTGTCGCGTGCCGGCGACGTCGGCAGCGGCGGGGACGTGCTGATCGGCATCCGCCCGGAGCATCTCGAGGACGCGTCGCTCGTCGATTCGACGACCCGCGGTCAGGGGGCGACGTTCACCGCGAACATCGATGTCCTCGAGTCGATGGGGTCGGACATCTACGCCTACTTCAGCGTTGGCTCGAGCCGGGCGTCGAGCGATGCCCTCGCGGAGCTGTCCGCCGACTCCGGAACCGATCTCGGCGGCAATCAGCTCATCGCACGACTGTCCCCGGACTCGAAGGTCACCCGCGGCAGTTCGGCCGAACTGTTCTACGACGCCTCGAAGATCGCGGTGTTCGATCAGAGCTCGGGAGCATCGCTGCGGGTTCGCTGAGCCGCGTCCTCCCGGCGGAGGGTCACCGCTTGCGCCGCCGGGAGTGGTCGAGCAGCTCGTCGAAGACGTGCTCGTCCCAGATGTGCCTGCGCACGAGGCGATAACGCTCGCAGGCGACCCACATGTACAGCTCGGCGTCGCTCTCGAGGTCGGGTCGGATACCCGCGCGCCGGGCCATCCGCACGACCGGCAGGAACTCCTCACCGAACCAGCGCCGGGCGGTCTCGGCGCGGCTGAGGAACTCGCCGATCTCCTGGCTCAGACGGAATCCCCAGGCCTCGACGTTCTCGGCGAGTTCGGCGTAGTCGAACGGGAAGCTGAGCCGGATGGCGTCGGCCTGGGCGCCCTCGAGCGGTACGCGCGACAAGAACAGCCGACGATGGTCCTTGAGGACCAGATCGGATGTCCCGGTGATGCCCTCGGGGGAGATGCGCGTGTGGATGAGGGTGACGTAGGCGTCGATCGTGGCCCAGTTCCGCGCGATCGCGATGGACACGCGGTGGTGGCCGTCGATGACGAAGTGCATGGACCCGATCCGGTAGAGCTGCACCGGTGGCACCGACTCGCCGCGTCGTTGCGCTGCGGCCAGGCGCTGCCAGCGTTCACGCCCACGCGACGAGGTGGGCCGGAAGTAACGGTCGAAGTCCTTCGTCCGGTCGACGCTGCCGACGATCGAGGACACCTCGACCACCTGGAGCCCGAGTGAGGTCTCGCCGGTTCGGCCGAGCGCGGCGACCACTTCGTCGAACGGCAGGATGGTGTTCACGTCGGCCGGCTGACGCATGAACCACTGCGCGAGACGTGCTCGTTCGGCCTGGCGCCGCAGCCGGGCGAAATCGTTCTCGGCGTCGGCGTCGGGAAAACCGGTGTCACGCGCCATATCTGCGCCTCACGATCTCGACGTCCCGGGTCACGGGATCGATGTCGAACTGACAGAACCCGACGACGTTCATCGACGTCGTCGACGACCCGATGGGCAGATCCGCCGGCCGTTCGCCGTAGGGATGGACATGCCCGTGGATCAGCAGCGCGGGCTGCAGGGACCGCACCAGGGGGTGGAAACAGTCGAAACCCCGGTGGGGGAGATCGTCCCGGTCGCCGACGCCGCGCGCCGGGCTGTGGGTGAGCAGGATGTCGGCGCCCCGTGGCGGCGACAGGGCGGCGGTGCACCGCAGGCGGAGCGAGCGCAGCCGCTGCTGGGTGTCGGTGTACTGGTTGGTGCCCCCGTTGTACCGGCGGCTGCCGCCCAGACCGCTGATGCGGAGCCCGGCGACCGAGACGGTCCGACCATCGGCGTTGACCGCACCGCAGGGGCCGGGGTCCTCGACCGGGAGGCCTGCGCGGGTCCAGCCGGTCCGGCCGCGCCGGTACCCGCGTAGGTCGCGGTCGTGGTTGCCGGGGACGAACACGCACGGCGAGTCGCACAGCGACGACAGGATCTCGAGGTATTCGAACGGCAGGTCGCCGGCGCCGAGGATGAGGTCGGGACGGGATTCGATCCCCACGCCGAAGGTGAGGGAATCCACCACCTCGTCGGCGACCGCCAGAACCCGGACCATTGCTCCAGGCTAGAGGAGCGCCCCGGACCCGCGCGCCGGAGTCGGTAGCCTGTCGGGTGTGAGCGAAGCCGTGACAGAGGTCGTCGGACGATTCCTGGAAGACCGGCTGGGGGAGACGCCGCAGCGGGCGTCGGTGACGTTCCTGGGCGTCGAGCCGATCGACGTCCTGCGGTTCGCGGCCGCCGATACCGGTGATCGCCCCACGGTGGTCTACGTGACGTCGGGGTGTGCGCGGCATCCGATGTCCGATCCCACCGACCTGCACGCGGATCCGGTCCGCGGACCCCGTGCCGAGCTCGTCGTGCGCATGTCGTCGGGGACACCGCTGCCGGGCCTGCACAAACGGATGGCGACGCTGGCGGCCGCGCCGGCCGTCGAGGGCCTGATCATCGCCGCCGACGCACTCGTCGATCTCGGCGAACCCCTCTGGGACGGTTCCCCGTTCACCGCGGTACTGCTCGAGGCCGACGAACTCGGCATCGTCGAACTGCCCGAACCGATGGACCCGGTCACCATGCTCCGGGCCATCCCGATCACCGCCAACGAGGCCGCCTGGGTGCGGCTGAAGGGGGCCGACGCGCTGCGGGAGGCGTGGCGGGAGGCGGGTATCGACGTGACCAGGCCCGACCGGGCGTCGGCAACTCCGGCCTGAGACGTCTCGAGGAGTTCCGGCCTGCTCGTGAATCGGGCGAACACATCCGTTCCGAGGTTTCGGAACGGATGACAGAGGGAACGTCTGAGCATCGAGAGCACGGCTGGTCTGAGAAGGTGAGGGCGCATGGAGTCACGGGGAGCAGGGACCATCGGCACGACAGACGGGCGGTGCCACGCGTGACCCTCACATCATCGTCGCTGCCCACGACGACCGCCCCCCGGCCCGAGCTCGATGTCTATCTGCCGCAGCAGGACACCCAGTTGCTGATCGACACCCTGCGTTCCCGCGGCGTTGCGGGAGCCCGCGTCCTCGACCTGTGCACCGGCAGCGGCGCCATCGCCCTCGCGGCGGCCCGGGCGGGTGCGACCGAGGTGACCGCGGTGGACGCGTCCGCCGAGGCGGTTGCGTATGCGCGACAGGCGGCGGCCGAGGCCGGGGTGCGCATCGAGGTGGCCCACGGCGACCTCCGCCGTCATCGGGGCCGGTACGACGTCGTCACCTGTAACCCGCCGTACGTACCGACCCCGCCGGAATCCGAGGCGGCCCTGCATCCGGCCGGACCATCGCACGCATGGGACGCCGGCCTCGACGGCCGGGCCGTCCTCGACCCGCTGTGCGCGCACGTTCCGGACCTGCTGGTGCCCGGCGGCACCTTCGTGCTCGTCCATTCGGAATTCGCCGACGAAGAGGCCTCGCTGCGTGCCCTCCGTGCCGGTGGCCTGACCGCCGAGGTGGTGGCCGAACGGGTCATCCCGTTCGGCCCGGTTCTCTCGGCGCGTGCGGGCTGGATGGAGGAGATCGGGATGCTCGAGCGCAACCGCCGCATCGAGCGACTGGTCGCGATCGTCGCGGTCGCGCCCGGCGAATACGGTTCGGCGGGTGGGTCGGCGTGAGCGGCGACGCCAAGCGCAACGCGGTGCGGGTGATCCGCGGTGGTCCGATGCTGGTCTCCGGACCCGTCGACATCGAACTCCCGGACGGCGCAAAGGTCGAATCGGACCGGTTCATGGTCGCCGTGTGCGCCTGCGGGCGCAGCAAGACCTACCCGCTGTGCGACACCAGCCACCGCAAGAAGCGTCGACGGACGGACTGACGCCCCGGACGAGCGGGCGTCCCAGGACCGCGGTGTCTCGCCGCGCGCGGTGTCGGGTGTCAGATGCCGGGGAAGGCGCTCTCGCCGCGCTCCCAGGCGGACAGGACATGACGGTCGAGCGCGTCCTCGACGAACAGGAAGGCGCGGATCCCGAAGATCACGTCGGCCTCGGTGTCCGGTTCGCCGCGGATGAGATCGCCGACGACGTCGGTGCGCAGGATCTGCTCGTGAACCGCGTCGGCCTCGACGTGTTCGCGGTAGAAACGTCGGCAGGCCTCCGGCGCGTCGAGCTGCTCCAGGCCGGCGAGCAGGCGCTGGGATCCGGGGGGCGAGGTGATCTCGGTGGCCGCCAGATGACCGACCGCGGCACCCCGGTACCGGCGATGGAGTCCGAACAGTGACATCAGGTTGACCGGCGTCAGCGCGACGCCGGGCACGGTGTCGAGGTACCCGAGGTAATCGGCGCGGAGATCGGAGGCCCGCAGCAGGTCGGCGAAGAGTTCCTGATGGACGGCGTCGCCGCGGCCACCGCCGAACTCGTCGAACTCGACCGCGACGAAGGCGGCTTTCGCGTGGCCCCGGAGACGCGGGATCGCCCACGCGTGCGGGTCGGCCTCTTTCAGGTGATAGAGCGAGCGCATCGCGAACAGCTGGCGGTACTGCTCCCACGTGCCGGCGTCGCGGAGTCGGTACGAGGCACCGTCGCCGTCGGGGTTCTCGATGCAGAGCTCGTCCATCTCGTGGTCGGCGGAGTCCTCGGCGGCCGCCGCCGGCACGTCGCGGTGCAGGGCAGCGAGGAACGACCGCTCGAGCGCCGCCCGGATCGTGAGCAGCGCGGGATTCCATTCCCACTCGGTGTCGGCATCGACGAAGCCCACGTAGTGCATCTCGTAGCAGAGGTAGAGGGCGAGCTGCAGGTCATCGCCGTACGGGTCGGCGTCGTCGACCGGCAACTCGGGGACCGACGCTGATGCGGGGTCACCCCGGAGGAGATCGATGACGGTGGCCGACAGAGGTCCGCGCGCACCCGGCAACAGCGGTCGCCGGAAGGTCGTGTCGTGCTCCGTCGAAACGTCGACCATCGGGTCAGCTGACACCTGTGCGTCCTCCTGTCGTCTCCGGGCGTCCGAGCGCGGACTCTCCCGGATAACCGATTCGGGCACGGGACAAACCTCGGCGCTGGCGAGACGGTCGTGATCGTCGTCCCAGCATAGGCCCCGCGATCGGATCAGCTGATCTCCGCGCGCAGCGACTTGTCCAGCGAGACGCGGACCAGCGCGGCCGCCAGGGCCTCCGGACGTCCGTCCGCGAGGTCGGCGAGCCGTCCCGGATCGTCGGGTAGCCCGAGGTCGCGGGCCGCGGCCAGTGCGCGTGTGTCGAAATACGGTGTCGCCCACTCCCACACCGACTGGACCTCGCGCAGGAAGATGTCGGCCCCGACCGGGCCGATACCGGTGAACCCCTGGAGCAGTTCTGCCGCGCGGCCGGGGTCGGCGCCGGCATCGTCGGCGAGACGACGCAGATCACCGTGATACTCGTCGAGGACCCGCTGAGCTGCCTCGCCGAGGCGGGTGGCCGTGCTCTCGTCGTACCGGACGTAGTGGCCCCGACCCAGGGCGTCGACGAGGCTCTGCCACTCGGCTCGGGCCATCTTCTCCGGCGTGCGATAACCGGCCGCGAACAGTTCGCGTGCGGCCGCGACGGCGATGTCCGCGGAGATCCTGGTGCTGAGAAGCAGGGCGAGGACCAGCAGCTCGAACAGCGGGGATGGGGTGTTCTTCAGTATGATGCCTGCGTCGTCGGCATAGGTACGGCCGGCCCGGTCGAGCAGGATGCGCGCCGTGTCGCGGGCGTGGTTCGTGCGGGTCATCGCGAACGACTACCCGTCGTGTCGGCTGGGCAATCCTCCGGTCGGGCGTCTGGTCACGCGGGGGTGATCACAACCAGTGACTGCGACGGAAGACCACGAACAGGCCGGCGCAGAGCGCGACCAGGCAGCCGAGTACCACGGGATAACCCCATTCCTGGTGGAGCTCGGGCATGTGGTCGAAGTTCATGCCGTAGATGCCGGCGACCATGGTGGGTACCGCCGCGATCGCGACCCAGGCCGAGATCTTGCGCATGTCGGTCGACTGCTGGATGCCGACCTTGGCCGCCGCGGCCTGCAGGAGCGAGGTCAGCAGTTCGTCGTACTCGAGAACGCGATCGATGACGGTGGTGAGATGGTCGCTGACATCCCGGAACTGCCGTCGGATCTCTTTGGGCACCAATGGGTTACCGCTCGCTGTCAAACTCTGCAGCGGTGTCGCGAGCGGTGTCACCGCGCGCCGTAGTTCGAGCACTTCGCGGCGCAGGAGATAGACCGGGTCGATGTCGAGCGAGTGACCCTGTCGGCCGAAGACGACCTCCTCGATGGCCGCGACGTCGACGTCCATCCGCTCGGTGACCGCAAGGTAGCTGTCGACCACCTTGTCGGCGACAGCGTGCAGGACCGCGGTCGGGCCGAGGGCGAGGCGATCGGGATGGGTTTCCAGGCGGCGCCGGAGCTCCGACAGTTCGGTGTGCTCGCCGTGCCGGACGGTCAGGACGAAATCCGGTCCGGCGAAGACCATGATCTCGCCGGTCTCGACGACCTCGCTCGCCTTGGCCATCGTCTCGTGCTCGACGTACTGCACGGTCCGCAACACCAGGAACTGGGTGTCGTCGTACACCTCGAGTTTCGGTCGTTGATGTGCGTGTACCGCGTCCTCGACCACGAGCTCGTGAAGTCCGAACGTGGCACCGACATCGGCCATCTGCGCGTCGTCGGGGGCATGGAGACCGACCCACACGAAGCCCTCGCCTGCAGCGCGCACCCGAGCAAGACCCTCGGTGTAGCTGACGCGCCCCGGCTGCCGGTGACCGTCGATGTAGACGGCGCAGTCCACGATCGCACGCGCCACCGGGACGCGGATCTGCGGGAGCGGTCGGCGGTCGCGGCGCGGTGACAACCCGCGCGGACCGGGCCGGGGGAGCGAGGGCACGGCTGCCGATCTTACCCGGGCGCCTCGTTCGATCCCCAGGCTCCGCTGCAGATACGGTGGCGGGGTGCCTGAACGTCTTGTCCGCAAACGTCTCGTCACGGTGGCCGGCCTCCTCGTCGTCCTGGCGGTGGTGCTCGCCGGCTGCGCCGACGATCCGTCGACCCCGCCGCGCGGGCTGGTGATCGGATCGTCGGACGAACCGGCGATGCGGGTGATGGCCGAGGTGTACGCGGGGGCGCTGCGCAACGCGGGCTCGGTGGTGTCCGACGACCAGCTCCGCGGGGACATGCCGACGCTGCTGGACGAGATGGATCGAGCCGAACTCGATCTCTTCCCGGGCTTCACCGGGGAATTGCTGACGATGCTCTCCCCGTCGTCGTCCGCGATCGGCGCCGAAGACGTCTACCGCGACCTCAATCGCTCACTGCCGCAGGGAGTTTCGGTGGGGGACGAGACTCCGGTGTCGGCGGCCCCACAGATCTTCGTGTCGACGACCCTCGCCGGGGACGTCGGCGCCACCGGTCTCGCCGACTGTGCCCGGCTGCCCGCGGGCCTGCCGGTCGCCGCTCTCGGTCAACCGGACGCGGCCACCATGCGGGCCTTCGCCGATGCGGGGTGCGCGTTCGGTCCGGTCGAACTCGTCGCTTCCTCCGAGGACGTGCTCCGCCGCGCCGCAGGCGGCACGGCGGTCGGCCTGCTGACGCCGCTCGAGATCGCCGGGGAAGACGCCGACGGCACGTCATCGGAGGTACAGGCGCTCCGGACGTCGCAGGGGGGCGGCGACACCGCGGACAGCCCCGGCACCCCGGCCACCGACGCCCGGCCCGCGGGCGCCGAGCAGGCCGTTCAGACCGGTCCGCGGGCGGAAGTACTCGTACCGGTGTTCCGGTCAGCGGCGCTGAACCGCGACCAGGTCAAGGCGATGAACAAGGTGGCAGGTGAGATCACCACCGCCGACCTCGCCACCATGTCCGCAGAGGTCGACGGCGGGTCGGACCCACGCGAGGTCGCCCTCGCCTGGCTGGGCGAACACGGCCTGTAGACACGACAGCGCCGGGACGCCAACACGCCCCGACCGCGTGTTGGTGCCCCGGCGTCGCCGTGATTCTCCGGCCCGCTCGCTTCGCTCCCGGCGCCGTGTCCATTCGGCCCGCTCGCTCCGCTCCCGGCGCCGCCGTGCGCCCGGCTGGTGTCAGCCGGCCTTCGACAGCGCCCAGCCGGTCAGCTTCGCCGACACCCACTGGTACTTCGACGCGACGAGGCGCACTGCGAGATCGAGGACCTTGGCGTCGGTGCCGACCAGGATGCGCGCCTTGTTCTTGCGCACGCCCTCGATGATCACGTCCGCGGCGTCCTCGCTCGTCATACGGGCGAGGTAGCGATCGAACAGTGCGGCCGTGGCCTTCTGATCGTGGTCGCCGGACACGGTCGCGTTGCGGGCGATCGCGGTCTTGATGCCGCCGGGGTGCACACAGGACACCTGCACCGGATGCTTGGCGACGATCATCTCCTGGCGCAGCGCCTCGGTGAACCCACGCACCGCGAACTTCGCGGAGTTGTAGGCGGCCTGCCCCGGTTCGGCGAGCAATCCGAACAGCGACGACGTGTTCACGACGTGACCGTCGCCGGAGGCGATCAGGTGCGGCAGAAACGCTTTGGTGCCGTTGACGACTCCCCAGTAGTCAACGTCCATCACCCGTTCGATGTCCTTGAACTCGGTGCGCTCGATCTCGCCGTGGTGAGCGATACCCGCGTTGTTGAACACGACGTTGACCACGCCGAAGTGCTCGGCAACGGTGTCGGCGTAAGTGAGCACGGCTTCGCGCTCGGCGACGTTGAGCAGCTGCGAGTGGACCTCTGCGCCCGCCTCTTTCACCAGCTTCTCGGTGACGGCCAGACCGTCGGGGGTGACATCGGAGATGGCCAGCCGCGCACCGCGACGTGCCAGCTTGACCGCGATGTCACGGCCCATTCCCGAACCGGCTCCGGTGATCACGACGACCTTGCCGCGAAAGTCCTTCATGTCTTGTCTCCTGTGGTGGGTTCGGTCGGTCAGGCGTTGGCGGTGGCGGGCGCGGCGACGTCCTCGCCCGCGGCGGAACCGGCCGGTGCCGCAGGTGCGACGGGGCGCCGGGCGCCGCGGGTCACATCGTAGGCGGCGACGTCGAAGGACCGGGTCGTCTGCCGGAAGGCGAAGGTGAAGCCGGGCCACAGCGTCGTGATGTTGCCATTGGCGTCCTTGTACCAGGAGGCACATCCGCCGTTCACCCACACGCTGTTGCGCAACTTGTGCTGGATGCCGGCGTTGAACTCCTGCTGAGCGGAGAGTTTCACCTCGGTCCGGGTGATCCCTTGGGCACGAGAGGTTTTCAGGTAGTCGACGAGGTAGTTGAGCTGCGACTCGATCATGTACACCATCGAGGTGTGGCCCAGTCCGGTCGACGGACCGACCATCAGCATCATGTTCGGGAAGCCGTGGACGAACGAACCCTTGTAGCCCTGCATGCCGATCTCGTTCCACACCTGCGCGAGGCTGCGGCCGTCCTTGCCGATGATCTTCTCGAACACCGGGGAGTCGGTGACGTGGAATCCGGTGGCGACGACGATCACGTCGACCTCGCGCACGGTGCCGTCCCGCGACACGATCCCGGTCGGCGTGATCCGGTCGATGCCGTCGGTCACGAGGTCGACGTTGGGTCGGGCGAGGGCCGGGTACCAGTCGTTGGAGCGCAGGATTCGCTTGCAGCCCACCTGGAACGTCGGGGTGGCCTTGCGGCGCAGTTCGGCGTCGCGGCCGATACCGCGCAGGATGTTGGCGCGGCAGAGCAACTCGACGGGCTTGAGCGCCTTGGGCGAGTAGGTGAGGCCAAATGCGACGACCTCGTTGGCGGCGTAGATCCCGCCGCGGACCGCGGACTGGTAACCCGGGACGTTCTTGTAGGCCCAGTGTTCGACCGAGCTGTACGCCCGCTCGGTGCGCGGGACGATCCACGGTGCGGTGCGCTGGTAGACGTCCAGCCGGCCGGCGACCTTGGCGACCTCGGGGACCAGCTGGATGGCCGATGCGCCGGTACCGATCACCGCGACGCGCTGGCCGCCGAAGTCGTGGTCGTTGTCCCAGCGGGCGGAGTGCACGATCTTGCCCTCGAAGGACTCGATGCCCTCGATGTCCGGGAGGTTGGGCTCACACAGCGGGCCGACACCGCCGACGAGGACCCGCGCGCGCACCTGGTCGGTCTTCCCGTCCTGCAGCGTGTCGATGATCCACCGGCCCTCGTCCTCGTTCCACTCGGTCCGGGTCACCTCGGTGCCGAAGCGGGCTTTGGCGGCGATGCCGAACCTGTCGGCGACCCCGTTGATGTAGTCGTGGATCTCGGGCTGGTGCGAGTACGACCGCGACCAGGTGGGGTTCTTCGCGAACGAGAAGGAGTAGAGCTGCGAGGGCACGTCGCACGCAGCGCCGGGGTAGGTGTTGTCACGCCAGGTCCCGCCGAAGTCGCGGCCGCGATCGAGGAGGACGAAGTCGTCGAAGCCGTTCTGCTTGAGGCGGACCGCGGCGCCCAGACCCGAGAAGCCGGCACCGATGATGGCGATCTCTACATCGTTCGTTGTCATGGTGTCACCATAGGGTGGTACTGAACACGTGTCAATAGCTATTGAACAAGACTCAATAGGAGTAGGCTGGCCGGGTGGCCAGAGGACGAGGAAGTGAACCGTGTCGGTGGTGAACGCCAAAGGGGTGAACGCCAAAGGGGTGAACGCCAAAGGGGTGAACGCCAAGGTGATCAACGACAAGTCGATCGACGCCGAGGGCGATGACCGGCGCACCCCGCACAAGCGCACGCGGATGAGTCCCGAGGCGCGACGCGACCAGCTGATCGAATACGGCCTCGCCATGGTCGGGGACCGGCCGCTCGAGGAGATCACCATCGATGCGATCGCCGATGCCGCCGGGGTGTCCCGGGCGCTGCTGTTCCACTATTTCGCCTCCAAGCAGGAGTTCCACGTCGCGATTGCGCAGGCGCAGGCGGACCGGATGCTCGCCCGCACCGAGCCCGATGCGTCCCTGGGCGATCCGATAGCGATCCTCTCGGCCTCGATGGCCGCGTTCGTCGACTACGTGAGCGAGAACCGCACCGCCTACACCGCGTTGATCCGTGGTGCCTCCAGCTCCGACGCGGCGATGCGGGAGGTCTTCGACCGGACCCGAGAGGTGATGGTCGCCCGGGTGCTCGACCACGCGCCGGTTTTCGGGGTCGAGGTGACCCCGGTCGTGGTGATGAGCGTGCACGGCTGGATCGCGTTCGTCGAGGAGACGACGATCCGCTGGCTCACCGCCGAGACGCCCGATGCCGGGACGATCACCCGGGACGAACTGCTCGCCCTGATCACCGCCGCGCTGCCGGCCCTCGCGGCGGCGACCATCGGGTAGGGGTTCAGAGGCCGACGACCCGCGCGGTGTCGGACCCGCCGCCGGGTTCGACGCCGTTGGCGTCCGCGAGGTCGACGCCGGTGCGCAGGGTCCGGATCAGTTCGTCGGTGAACGCGCGGATGGTGCGGTGGGCGGTCAGCGTGTCGGGGTGCCGGGCGCGCAGCGCCAGCCCGTCGCCGGTGCGCGAGATCCAGAACTGCGCATCGTCGGCGGTGGTCGCGTTCGAGATGTGGTGGGCGTCGATGACCCGATGGCGGTCCGCGCCGGGGAGCAGCCGGTAGTCGACGTAGGACACCATGAAGATGTCCGACCGGGTGCGGCGCAGTCCGCCCATCGCCTCGATGACCTGCGGAACGGGTACTTCGCCGAGCGTCACGGCCCGGCGCAGCTCGGGCCCGGTGCGCCGGATCGTCTCGATCAGGTCACCGGTACTCACGACCCGTAGTGGCGCATTGGTGGTGAACCACCCGATGGCAGTGCGCCACTTCTCTTCCCGACGTGTGTGCATCGGGAACAGCAGCGGCAGTTCGGGTCCGCCGCCGCAGCGCCGTACCGCGTCGGCCATCGCGGCCAGGGTTCCGCCGAACACGCTGGCGCCGTTGCGTCGGCACAGCTCGGCGAACAGCTCCGTCGCCGCCGGCCCGAGCAGCGTGCGCACCTCGGTGGCCTGTGCCGCGACGGCGCCGGGTTCGACCCCGAGGTCCAGGGGAAAGGTGGGCAGGGCGCCGTCCCGGTCGTCGAAGAAGCGGAGCCAGGCGCGCATCCGGGGATCGGTCGGTGCGACCGTGGACGCCTGTGACTCGGCGGCGCAGAAGTCGACGAAGCTCCCGCTCATCGCGGTCTCCGCGGGATCGAAAGATGCTCCGTGGCAGCGATATCCCTCATACAGGCGATGCAGGTCGTCGATCACGATGGAGATCGAGTAGGCATCCACGTGGCAGTGGTCGAAGCCGCAGATGATCGTCGACGCGTCGGCGCGGTCGATCGCGGCGAACAGGTACGCGGGATGGCCGAAGGGGTGACACGCACGATCGAGCGTGTCGCGAAGCCGTTCGCGCAGAACGGTGTCGGAGGTCGTGTGGATCACGGTGTCGGCGCGGAGTACGAGGTCGTCCGGGTCGTGGGAATGCCGCCGGACCCCCTCCGGACCGGCCGAGAACGACGACCGCAGGGTGCCGTGTCGCGCGACGAGAGCGTGGTAGGCGGACCCGAGCGCCGCGCGGTCCACCCGGCCGCGGACGGTGAACGCGGCGGCCAGCCAGGTGCTCGACTCACCGGCCGAGGCCAGGTGCACGGTCTGGTTGAACGACGGTGGGACATCGGAGATCTCGGACCGGGCGGTCGAGGTGTCCACGGACCAGGACAACAACTCGCCCGCAGGCGGGCAGTAGCGATCGATGGTGGTGACGTGCACTCGTCCTCACGCTCCTCTGCGCAGGGCCGCGGCCGCGGCCGGGTCGGATGGCCCTGATGTCGCCGCCGGCCCACGGATCTGCCGGTCGCCGGCGCGCGCGATGTCGGCGATGACCGCGCGCAGATGGTCGTAGTAGGGGCGCGCCACGGACTCCGCGAACGGGGTGCCCGGGATCTGGCTGCCCAGGTAGAGCTCGTCATGGTCGCGGTTGATCCACGCCGACGCGTTGGCCGTCCGGCCCTCCCCGGTGAACAGCGCACCGCGCCGGAAGGCCTCCCGCGACGCACCGGGGAACCATCGGAAATCGATGTAGGAGAGCAGGTTCGGGGCGGTGATGATCGCATCCGGGGTGGCGCCCGCGGCGGCGATGGCGGCGAGCGCGGCCGCCACCGGCACCGTCGCGAGGTCGCGCGCGTGCCTGCGGGCCGTGTGGGCCGCCGGGATCAGCTCGGCGAAGGTCGACGCTCCGGCCAGGGCGAACGCCACCGGCGCGAAGGTGCAGAACCACCCCTGCGACGTGGCATACCCGTCGAGAGCGGCGCGGGTGTTGAACACCGTCATGCCGTAGTACTCGTCGGCGCCGGCCAGCTCTCGGTCGGTGATCGCGATGGCCGCGTAGATGCCGTCGATGAAACGGCCGCCCGCTGCTCGGCACGCGGCGTCGAAGGCGGTGATCCCGGCGCCGTCGAGGAGCGAGACCTCGACACCGGTCACCTGTGCGGTGTCGCCCGGAGCCAGGCCCAGGTCGAGGGGGAACCGCGGCATCTGCAGGTCGTGCCTGCGGAAGATGTCCTGCCAGGCCCGGGTCTGGGGGGAACCCGCCAGATGCTGCGCGGTCGACTCCGCCTCGGCCGCGGCGTACGTGAAGTAACCCCCGGCGGCCGGAGCAGGCTCGGCGGGCACCGCATGATCGGGCTCGTCGCCTCCGACCAGTTCCGCATAGATCTGCGCGATCTCGTCGAGCGCCAGGGCCTGTGACGCGCCGTCGGAGAGGGCGTGATCGCACGCCAGGAAGAGGGCGAAACCGCCGGGCCGGCTGATGGCTCCGAAGGCGAATCCGGGAAAGGCGTCGCTGGAGGTCTCGCGGTCGAACCGGTCGATGAGGTACGGGTGCACATCGTCGGCCGTCTCCAGTCGGCGGTCGACGTGCCCCTCGAATTCGACGGCGGCGGGATCGACGAGGTGGGCGGTGACGTCCCCGTCGTGGCATTCGAACCAGGTGCGCAGCACCTCGTGACGCTGTACGAAGCGAGTCAGGGCGGTGCCCAGTGCCGCGGTGTCGAGGTCGCCGTCGATCTCGGTGCCCGATCCCAGGTATCCGCGATGCGTGCGCCCCGCGGCCCGGGCGACCGCTGCACCGCGCACGTGGTTCTCGGCCAGGAAGGTGACGGGTGTCGCGTGGACGACCGCGCTCGCGGCGGCTTCGCGGCAGACCTCGGTCGGATCGAAGCGCACGGCTGTTCCCGGTTGCGGCCGCCAGTTGCCCATCGCCGTGATTCTCATCGGGTTTCCTCCTCGATCATGCGGGTCGGGCGTCGTCCATCGCGGCGGGGCCGGCGAAGGGCGCGCAGGTGTAGGAGGACAGGGGCAGGGCGGTGCCCTCGGTCGCGAGCGCCTGCAGGATCGACGAGTAGGTCGTGATGAGGTCACGGATGCTCGCGTCCGCCGGATCGTGGCCGGGGTGTCGTGCGGACACCGTGATCCCGCCGGGCACCCGTGCGATCCAGAGGTAGACCTCCCGGTCCGATCGCGACCCGCCGCGCAGGATCTGCGCCCTGGCCGCATCCCACTCGTCCGCCCCGGCGACGTGACGGATGTCCAGATACGACACGACGAACTCCGGTTCTCCTCCGACGCCCAGCAATTCGACGACGCGCTGGTAGGGGAACGACGGCAGGTGCCGGACCGCGTCGATCGCGGACGCCGTGGCGGCCAGGGCGTCGTCGAACGTGCCCGCGCCGGAGAGGTCGATCTCGAGCGGAGCCAGCCCGACATACCAGCCCACCGATCCCGCGTACCGGGCCTCCGATCGTGTGTGCATCGGCATGGTCAGTCGTAGCGTGTCGCGGCCGGTGAGGGTGCGCAGGGCGACCGCGAGGGCGGCGAACACGGCCGTCTGCGTTCCGTGTCCGCCTGCTCGGGCCGCGGAGCTCACGAAAGTCGCCAGGCGGTCGGTTGCCACGTATTCGGAGATTCCGCGCTGCCGCGGTGTGCGCGCCAGGTCCCGCGTCTGCAGGTGTGGGCGGACCAGCGGGAGGCCGATTCCCGGGGCGTTCGCGGAGTCGTCCAGGAATGTGCGCCATCGCGTGACGGCCGGATGCTCGGCGGTCATGCCGAGCCCCACCGCCCGGTCGTGGACGCTGAAGTCGAGATGACTTCCGACAGCGGTCATCTCGGTGGACGTGCCCATCCGGGACGAGGTGTACAGGCGACGGATCTCGGTCATGCTCAACAGGATCGAGTACGCATCCATGATCACGTGGTCGGCGGCGAAGGCGACGGTGACGCCGCGCGACGACTCGATGGTGGCCACGAGGCAGTGCGGCCAGCGTGTCGGCGCGAGTCCGGCGTCGAAGGTCTCGATGAGGAACTCGCGGACATCGTCCCCCGAGTCGAAGTCACCGGCGACCTCGGCATCGACGCCGAGATGGGCGCCGCGGTAGGTGCGACGCGCATCGGCGCTCGTCGGGTCGGACGTCGAGTGAAGCGCTTCGTGGCGCGTGAGCCACCGGCGCAGGCAGGTGTCGAAGCGTTCGACGTCCAGATCGTTCTCGATCTCGAAAATCGCTCCCAGCCAGGAGTGTTCGTCCGAGGCGCCGTTGGCCGATCGCTGTATCGACGCCGACTGATCGTAGGTGAACGGGCGTGGATCCGGTTGCCAGCCCGAGGGATCCGTATGTGTGGTCGGCGTCCAGATCGTCACCGTCCCGGCAGGTACGGGGTAGTCGGACAGCTCGGTGAACTTCATGCGCGGTGGTCCATTGCGTCGGTCATCCGTTCCCGGGCCGCGACACCATGCCATGCCGTTCTCGGCATGGCCCCCCGGCCCATGAGTTCTGATCTGTGACAACAGGAATCGCGCATACCACGATGCATGCGCGCGGCCCCGGACGACGCCTTCCGGAGGAACTCTCCGGGACCGAGCGCCGTGTCGACACCGCCTGTGTCTGTAGCGAGCCTAAGTGCATGCGACGGGCGCGTGCAGTGGCACGGGCGCGTGACGTTCATCACCGAGGGGCAGTGTCGGCGTCGACGATCCGGGCCGAAGAACCAGGGAAGTGAATTGTGTAACTTCATGTTTCGCTGAACGGCCGTTGCTCCATGAGGTCGGTGCCGAGTCTGATTGCGTTCATGTAAAGAACTGATGACAAGCCGCCGCCGTGCCCGGGTCGCTGCACCCAGGAATGCGTAGTCAGACGCCATGTCGACGAAAAACGTTGTCGGGCAGCGCCGGATATCGTGATCGGTGCCGTTGCGGCACCCGGAACGCTCACCTACCGTGGGGCCGAAGTCGACCACACGCATCGGGGGTGCCATGTCCACGACCGTCCCGGCCATCGAGGCCCGCGGTCTGACCAAGGAATTCGGCGGCGCACGGGCCGTCGACGCGGTCGATCTCGTCGTACCCGCCGGCGGCGTCTTCGCGCTGCTGGGAACCAACGGCGCGGGAAAGACCACCACCGTGCGCATGCTGGCGACGCTGCTGCGCCCGGACTCCGGCGACGCCCGCATCTTCGGGCACGATGTCGTCGCGGAGGCGACGGCGGTCCGGTCGCTCATCGGGGTCACCGGCCAATACGCGTCCGTCGACGAGGATCTCACCGCCCGCGAGAACCTGATGATCTTCGGCCGACTGATCGGCTCGTCGCGCCGCCGGGCACGCGTCCGGGCCGACGAACTGCTGGACGAGTTCGGTCTCGGCGCGGTCGCGACCCGGCGCGTGGGGCACTTCTCCGGCGGTATGCGCCGTCGCCTCGACCTCGCGGCGTCGCTGATCACACGTCCGCGCCTGCTCTTCCTCGACGAGCCCACCACCGGGCTCGACCCCCGCACGCGGGCACAGATGTGGCAGACGGTGCGCGACATGGTGGCGCGCGGATCGACCGTCCTGCTCACCACCCAATATCTCGACGAGGCCGATGAACTCGCCGATCACATCGCGGTCATGGATCGGGGCCGGGTGGTCGCCGACGGGACGGCGGACGACCTGAAGGCCGGCGTCGGCGACATGAGTGTGCGACTCGAGCTCGCCGACGCCGACGATCTGACGGCGGCGGCCCAGGTGTGTGCGCCGTTCACCTCGAGCGGGGAGCCGACGATCGCTCGCCGCGAGGGGGTCCTCGTGCTGCCGATGGCCGACATCGACCCGCTCGCCGACATCCTCTGTGCTCTCCGCGCCCGTGGGCTCGCACTCACGTCGGTCAACGTGGTCCGGCCGACCCTCGACGAGGTGTTCTTCGCGCTGACCGACGGAGGCGACCCCACCCGAACCGCACCGGCTGCAGCGGAGATCGATTCGACGGGAGTGCGGGCATGAGCACCGGTTCGCTGCACACGAACTCGCTTGCCGCCGAGCCCGCGCCCGAGCCCCCCGACCGGGTCCGGCCGACCGCGGCGGTGATGCAGTCCCTCACGATGACGCACCGGGGTCTGCTGAAGATCAAACACAATCCGCAGCAGCTGTTCGACGTCATCGTCCTGCCCATCGTGTTCACGGTCATGTTCTCCTCGATCTTCGGCGGGGCGATCGCCGGGAACGTCGTGGGATATCTCCCGCTGCTGATCCCCGGGGTACTGGTCCAGGTGTGTGTCGCGGCGTCGGTGGTCACCGGCGTCCAGTTGCGCGAGGACCTCGATCGCGGGGTCTTCGACCGGTTCAAGTCGCTGCCGATCGCGCGCATCGCACCACTGGCCGGCGCGCTGATGGCGAACACCCTGCGCTACGTGGTCGCCTCGGCCATCACGGTGTGCGTCGGGGTGATCATGGGATACCGGCCGGCGAGCCCTGTGGGTGTCGCGGTCGCGTGCGTCCTGATCGTGGTGGTGGCTTTCTCGTTGAGCTGGATCTTCGCGCTTCTCGGCGTGCTGCTCGACAAGGCGTCGACCGTCCAGGGTGTCTCGATGCTCGTGCTGATGCCGATCACCTTCGTCTCCAACGCGCTCGTCCCGGTCGACACCATGCCCGGGTGGATGCAGGCCTGTGCGTCGGCGAACCCGGTCTCACATCTCGTGACGGCGGCGCGCGGACTGGCCGCCGGCGAGAACGTGGGGACCGACATCGCCTACACGCTTCTCGGCGCGGCGGCTGTCCTCGCCGTGGTGGTGCCGGTGACCCTGCGGACCTACATGCGGCGGACCTGAGTGTCCGCGCCGATGACCGATCGATCAGCGCGAGGAGCAGACACCATGAGCACGCCGATCACCTTCTCGGTGGTGGTACCGGTCTACAACGAGGAGGACACGATCGGCGAGTGTCTCGCCCGGTTGGCGGCACAGTCCGACCGGATCACCGAGATCGTGGTGGTGGACAACAATTCGACCGACGGCAGCCGTGCGGTGATCGACGCCTGGCGTTCGACTCACCCGTGGATCCGCGTGATCGACGAGGCCCGACAGGGGCTGGTGTACGCGCGGAACTCCGGACTCGATGCCGCGACGGGAGATCTCGTCGCCCGCATCGACGCCGACACCCGGGTGCCTCCGGACTGGGCGAGCACGATCGTGGAGTTCTTCGCCGCCGACGTCGGGGAGGACTGGGCGGCACTGTGCGGGCGAGGGGAGGCCTACGACGTGCCCCTGGCCGGACGATTCGACCGGTGGAAGACCCGCCTGCACCCGCTGAACCGGTTGCGGCGCGAGAAGCCCGTGACCGAAGTGCCGGTGCTCTACGGCTCGAACATGGTGCTGCGGCGCACGACCTGGGCGGCGATCCGGGACCGGGTCAGCATGCGCCGGAACATCTTCGAAGACGTGGACATGGGGCTCTGCGTGAGTGACGCGGGCGGGCGCAACGCCTTTCTCCGCTCGCTGACCGTCGGGGTGTCGCCGCGTCGGATGGAGACCGGCATGGTGCCGTTCGTCCACTACATGAGCTTCCTCCCGCGAACGTTCCTGCTGCATCGGCGCTTCGGGCTGGCAGCCGGCGCGGCGGCGGTCTATGTGCCCGCGATCGCGGTCGCGCACGCGATGCGTCTCGTCGTGCTGCGGTCCTATGACTCCCGGACGGGTCGGATCGATCCGCGAAACCTGCTGCGGGGCGGTGGTTCCGATCGTGTCCTGCCGTGATCGCGGGAGTCCGCCCGCCCCGGGATCAGCCGGCGCGCCGACGCGTGGCCGGCGTCGAGACCGTCTGTTCGACGATGTCGGCCGCCGACCGTATGGCCTCGGCAGGGGGTATGAGCCGGTCGCGGAGATGGGCGGATCGCCCACGCGTGTCCGCGTCCAGGATTCGGTCGAGTGTCCGGGTCAGCGACTCCGCGGTCACTCGTGCCATCGGCAACGTGGCGCCCACCCGCGCGCTGCTCAGGGCCCGTCCCCAGATCGGCTGATCGGCTCCGACCCAGGTGACCAGGGTGGGCAGTCCGGCGCGCAGGCCCGCCGCCACCGACCCGGCGCCGCCGTGATGGACCGCGGCACGGCACCGCGGCAGTACGGCGTCGTGATCGACGTGCCCGACCACGCGCACGGCGTCCCCGGATGTCGATGCGTCCGAGACGGATTCGCTCGACATGAAATCGCTCCAACCGCCCGAAACCAGCAACCTGATCCCGAGCCGCCGCGCCGCGGTTCGGAATGCGTCGGCCAGGCCGTCGGGGTCGGCCGGCAACATGCTGCCGAAGCCGACGTACACCGGGGCGTCGCCGGCGTCGAGCCAGTCGGCGAGGCTTCCCGGTCCCGACTCGTCATCGAGTCCGGCATCACCCACCCCGGCTCGTTGCGGTGCGGCGAGAGTGAAGAATCCGACCAGCGGCCGACGCCGGCCCCACTGCGTCGTGAGGCTCTCGAAGAGGGCCGGATCATAGGCCTGGATCTCGGGAACCCCGGTGCGGGAGATGAGTTCGGCGTAGGGGCGGGCCAGGGGGGACAACCCCAGGTCGGATCGCAGGGTGTTCTCGGCCGAGCGGGTGGCGAGCCAGAGGGCTCGCTCGGCGACCCGCCAGCTCAGGTCATTGATCGCCGCCGGCGCATCGATGCCGAGGTGGGCGAGCAGGGACACCGAGCCGTTGCGTCGAATGGGGCAGTAGTGCAGCGGGATGTGGGGGATCCCGAGGACCGCCGAGACATTGTGGGCGCGTTCCTGACCCGCGCTGCTCGCGACGAGCGCATCCGCCCCGTCGGCGAGTTCGAGCAGGCGTTGCTGCATCACTCGGCCGCCGCGCACCGACATGGCCGACACCGCGCGCAACCGGGTGCGCGGGTTCTTGGACCGCATGTCCTCGCGTACCAGATCCGAGGCCAGCAGGTCGCGCGTGCTCGCACCGTAGGCCTCGGTGGGAATGCCTGCGCCGCTGCCGAATCCGACCAGATCGGGTGGCGCGGCGAGGGTCACCCCGTGGCCGCGTCCCAGGAGTTCGGCGGCGAGGGCGACGGCCGGCTGGACATCGCCGCGGCTGCCGTTGACCGCGATCACGAACCTCAACGTCGAACCCCTCGCGTGTCGGTGTGGTCGGATGGGCGACCGATTCTAAACACGACCGGTCGCCGCGGCGCGCGGCCCGAGACGCGGATCACCGGGACGGTGTCATGAGGATCTCGTTCGTCATCAACGGAACCCGCGGGGACGTCCAACCGGCATCGGTGCTGGCGAGGGCGCTCGCACTCCGTGGCCACGATGTGCGTCTCGCGGTGCCGCCCAACATGGTCCGGTCCGCCCGGACCTGGGCGGACGGCGCTGTGCGGCCGGAGGTCGTGCCGCTCGGCCAGGACACGCGTGCCCACCTCGAGATGGTGGCACGGGCCCGCGCTCAGGCTGGGCGTCACCCGCTGCGACGTCTGCGCGTCCTGCTGTCGCTGCGAAACGCCGGATGGGACCACCTCGTCACCGACATGGCAGCGGTCGTCGACGGAGCGGACGTCATCGTGACCGGGTTGATCACCGAGCAGCCCGCGCTCGCCTTCGCCGAATCGGCCGGTGTCCCGTTGGTGTCGATCCACCACGCCCCCGTACGCCGCAACCACCGGGTCGGCCCTGTTCCCGGCCGGCTTCCGGGCGGCCCCCGTGCCGTCCGCGCGCAATGGGTCGCCTACGACGCCGTTTTCGGGCTGCTCACCAGGCGACGGGAGCGTCGCCTCCGCGCCGCACTGGGTTCGACCGGGACGTCAGAGCCCTACTCCGCTCGACTGCGGGCGGCGGCGGGTCGGGAGTTGCAGGCCTACGACCCGTTGTTCGGAGTGCCCGACGACCGGTCCGGACCGCACGATCGGTTGTGGGTCGCCGACTCGACGGCTCGCCCGCGACCGACGGTGGGGTTTCTCGGGTTGCCCGTGGACTGTCCGGTCACCGGCTCCGACGCACTCGCGTCCTGGCTCGACGCCGGCGACGCCCCGGTCTACGTGGGTTTCGGCAGCATGCCGTTGCGGGGAGAGGAGAGCATCCTGCGCGCCGTCGCAGAGCTCGGCCGCCGGCTCGGTCGTCGGATTCTGGTCTGTGCCGGCTGGTCCGAACTGGGCGCCGAGGTGCGCAGCGGTGTGGAGTCCGACGCGGTGCGGGTCGAGACCCAGGTCGACCACCGCACGGTCTTCGGCCGGTGCGCGGTCGTGGTCCACCACGGGGGCGCCGGGACCACCGCGGCCGTGCTGCGCGCCGGCCGGCCGTCGGTGATCTGCTGGTACGGCGCGGATCAGCCGTTCTGGGGTGCCGAACTCGAACGGCTGGGTGTCGGCGTGTCGATGCCGATGGCCCGTGTGGGACGTGACCTGGACGTGGATCGGCTGTGCGATGCCGTCGCGGCGATGCTCGACCCCGCGGTCGCCGATCGGGCCGCGCGACTGACGACGGTCCTGGTGAGCGAGGACGCGGCGCTGGTGGACGCCGTGCACGCGGTCGAGAGTTCGGTGACAAGCTCATGCACGAGGGAACCGTGTTCGCGGGGACCGCAGACGCGTAGCGGAACGAAGGTGGACGTATGACGACGATGCAGTCGCACGCGGGAGGACGACCCGAGGGCGAGCGGGCGGCCGGGGCAGAGCGGGGCGTGCGTGGCCTCGCGACACGCGTACGCGCCGAGGGGTCGGCGATCCGGGGCGACCGGCTGACCTCGGAAGACGCCCCGTTCTGGTTCGTCACACCGGCACTCGGCTGGTCGGTCGTGCTCCAGCTGGTCTGGGTGTTCGACGAGGAGGTCTCGATCGAGGCACTCACCGCGATGAACGCGGCACTGGCGCGCGGTCGGCTGAACCGCATGCTCGTCGTGCCGGATGTCCGCGGGGCGCGTCCGCGCTGGGTCGACGCGCCCGACGCACCCGGACTGGCAGCCGACAGCCAGCCGGTGTCGGAGACGGAGATCGACGAGTGGGCGACCGCCGAGATGTCCGCTGTTCCTCTCGATGCCGAAGGTGGACGGTGCTGGCGATTGCGGTCGGTCCCCACCGCGGACGGCGGCACCGTGGTCTCCCTGTGCGCCCTGCACGTGGTCACCGACGGTCGTGGCATGCTCGCGGCCGCAACCGAGGCCGCCGAGGCCTCGGCGGTGCCGCTCGACCCCGCGTCCGGTCCCGGGGCCGCGGCGGCCGACGAGCCGACCCTCCCGTCGGTTTCGTGGCGTCGCCGGCGGGCCGGCGATGTCGTGGATGTCGGGTCGCAGGTCGTGGCGGTCGTCGCCGGACTCGCCCGGGCGGCACTCGAACAGCGCAAGGCCGGCGGCCCCGAACCCGACCCGCGCCCGGCCCGGCCCCCGATCGCCGAACGGTCGCCCGCCGCCGAGTTCACCTGGGCCACCGCAACCGTGCCGGCGGCGGACTTCGACCGGGTCGCCGCCGAACACGACGGCACCGCCAACACCCTCTTCATCGCCGTGGTCAGCGGCCTGTTGCGCTCGAGTGGCCATGCACCGCTGCCGAATCCGATCAAGGTCGGGGTTCCGGTGGACCGTCGCGAGAGCGAGGCGGACACCAGGTCCAATCCGATCGCGGGCGTGTCGGTGTACCTGACCGACGAGCCGGTCGCCGGCGGCGACCTCGGCGGCATCAGGTCCGCGTGCAAGGCGGCCTTCGTCCGCCTGTCCGAGGGCCGGCGGGCCCCGCACATCCATCTGCGACCGCTGGCCTGGTTCCTGCCGCCGGCCGTGATCGTCAAGATCGTCAGCGCCGGCAACGGGATTCCCGACGCGGTGATCTCCAACCTCGGTGACGTGCCGCCCGCGGCGACGGTGCTGGGGGGCAGGCTGGCGCGCAAGATCGCCTTCCGCGGAATGGCGCAGGGCATCGACGCCTCGGCGGGACAGCGATTCGGCGACGGGGTCCAGTCGTGGCTCGTCCGCACGCGGGACCAGGTGACGTTCACCGTGCTCGGCTGCGACGAGTCGAGTTTCTCCTCCGACGCCGTCGTCGCGGACCTGCTCGACCGTGAACTGACGGCGTGGGGGCTGCCCCACGAGATCTGGTGACCCTTCGAACCCGGTGATACCGAGGAGAACACATGACTGCAACGGTGACCGACATCCCACCCGCCCAGGTGCTTCGCGTGACGGGCCCCGACGAGTCCTACCTGCTCGTGGCGGAACTGTTCGGGATGGGTGCCCCGATCCAGATCACGTGGGTCTTCGACGACGATCCGGGGGATGAGGCGATCGACTCGCTGCGGGCCGGCCTCGCGGCCGGACCGCTGCACCGTGCCGTGTCCCGCCGTCGGGTCCCGTTCGCCCGCCACCGCTGGGTTCGGTCGCCGCATCCGGCGCAGGCCGGGCGGGTGGAGGTCGTCGACGCCGACAGGGTCGGGGAATGGGCCGATTCGGTGCTCCGCGCGAGTCGTCTCGATCCCGTGCACGGGTCCGGATGGCAGCTCGACTCGGCGCGGATCACCGGCGGCGGCCGTGCGGTGTCGTTGCTCGCCTCCCACATGATCACCGACGGCCACGGTCTGTACCGGCTGGTGGCCGACGCGGCGGCAGGGCGGACCGCGAGCCTTCCCACGACCGGCAGCGGACGCTCCTGGGACGCCGTGCGCGCCGATGCCGCCGACGCCGCGCTGTCGATACGGGCCGCCGCGCGATCCGTGGGGATCCTGCTCCGCGAGGCCCGGGCGGCGCGGTCTGCCCGCTCCGGCGACGACCAGGCCGATCCGCGGTCCGCACGAACAACCCCGAGGCGGGTCCCACCAGGGTCCGACCCGGACACGACGCTGGCGACGGTCGACCTCTCGGCGACCGAGTGGGCCGCGCGCGCCGCGGAACACGGCGGCACCGGAAACTCGTTGTTCACTGCGCTTCTGGCCGGGATCGTGCACCGTTCGGGTCGTCCGCTCGACGGCCCGATGACGGTGTGCATCGCGGTCAGCACGAGAGACGGCGACGACGACCACCGCGCCAACGCATCGGGCGGGGTGTGGGTCCGGATCGCCGATCCCGTCGAACCGGGCTCCGACCTCACCACCATCCGGTCGTCGAGCAAGCGGGCCTTCGTCGAGTACGCCGAGTCCGGTGGCGATCAGGCAGCCGACAACCTCCAGCCGATCGTTCGCATGTTGCCGCGGCGACTCATCGGCCGGCTGATGCGCGCGATCCCGGGACCCGACACGACCGTGTCGAACCTGGGGACGACCCCGGAGTCGGCGTTGCGCATCGGCGGCCGCACCGCGTCCCGGTTCGCCATCCGAGCGGTCATGCAGGGCATGCCCGCGCAGGAGCGGCGGGTACGCGGTCCGGCGATCGCCGCCTGGGCGGTCACCTACGGCGACACGGTCACCCTCACCTTCTTCGGCATCGACCCCGACCACTTCGGCGACGCCGGGCGGTTGCGCACCCTGATCGCCGACGAGCTGACCGCCTGGCGGGTCGGGCACCGGTTCTGGTGACGGCGCACCACATCTCGATCGTCCTGTACGGCAGTCGGGGCGACATCCAGCCGGGGGTCTGTCTGGCCCTCGAACTGCAGGCGCGCGGCCATCGCGTCAGCGTCCTCGTCCCGCCGAACCTCTCCGGCCTCGCGCGGGCCACCGGGGTCGGGGACGTCCACGAGATCGGCCTCGACTCCGATGCGGCATGGTCGTCGGATGGCGCGCGGTCGGCGCGCTCGAGTCGTAACCCGCTGGCGCGGATCGCATTCGCGCTGCGCACCGTCCGAGGCGGATTCGACGCCCTCGACGCCGACCTCGAGCGTCTGTTCGTCCCGGAGTCGGCGCCGCTGCACGGCACCGGTCTCCTCGTCGCCGCGCCACTGTGCCAGGACCGCGTGATCGCGGTGGCCGAACACCTGGGCGTCCCGCTGACCGTGCTGCGATACGGCCCGATGTCGGAGAACGGACTCATCGGTGCCGTGCCCGGCCTCACCGAACGATGGTCACCGGCCGCCAAGCGCCGGTCCTGGCGCGTCGCCGACCGGCTGACCTGGGCCGCGACCGGCTGGAACGAGAACCGCTTCCGGCGCCGGATCGGACTCCGCCCGAGCCGCGGGCCGCTGCCGTGGCGTCTGGTCGCCGACCGAACCCCGCAGATCCAGGCCTACGACGCGGAGATGGTGCCGGGTCTCGCCGCCGAGTGGGACGACCGCAAACCTCTTGTCGGTTTCTTCGACCTCCCGGCGTCGAGCCGGCCCGGCATCGCCGAGATCGGCGCGGACACAACCGAACTCGCCGAGTGGCTGGACGCCGGCGAGCCGCCGCTGTTCCTCACCTTCGGCAGCATGCCGATCCTCGACCCGCACACGCTGGTCGCACGCTGGCGTACCGCTGCGCGTGCGCACGGGGTGCGGTGCCTCATCGCCATGGGAGAAGCGACCGGCATCGACCCCGACGACCCCGATGTCTTCCACACCGCCGGCGTCGACCACGCGTCGGTGCTACCGCGGTGTGTCGCCGCGGTCCATCACGGCGGCGCCGGGACCACCGCGGCCGGCCTGCGGGCCGGACTCCCGACCCTCGTCTGCGCAGTCACCGCCGATCAGCCCTTCTGGGGCGAGCGGGTCCGGGCGCTCGGTGTGGGGGCGACCGTCCGGCTGTCGACGTTCACCGACGAGGATGCACACGCGGGCCTGCGAACCGTGCTCGCCGCCGAGACCCGTTCGGCGGCCGCTGCATTCGCGCGAAGGATGACGTCCCCGGACAAGTCCGTCGCCGCCGCGGCGGACATCTGCGAATCCCGGCTGAGATGACGGCATCGACGACCGCGGCCACCAACCCCGAAGGGCTGGTGGCCGCGGTGCGACGGTCGTCCTACTCGCCGAACGCCTCGTCGAGGATCTCCTGCTGCTCGACCGCGTGGACCTTGCTCGATCCCGAAGACGGCGCGGACATCGCACGGCGCGACACCCGGCGCAGTCCGCCGAGCACGTCCGGCAGCACCTCGGGCAACCAGAGGCCGAGGAACGGCCACGGGCCCTGGTTGGCGGGTTCTTCCTGTACCCAACGGAATTCGCTCGCGTTACCGTACTGCTCGAGCGTCTTGCGGAGCCGGCGGTGCGGAACCGGGTAGAGCTGCTCGATGCGCACGACGGCGATGTCCTCGCGCTTCTCCTTGTCGCGGCGGGCGGCCAGCTCGTAGTAGAGCTTGCCGCTCACCAGCAGGACGCGCTTGACCTTGCTGCGGTCGGCGCCGTCCTTTTCGAAGTGCGGGTCGTCGATCACCGAGCGGAACTTGTCGTCGGTGAAGTCCTCGACCGGGCTCACCGCGGCCTTGTTGCGCAGCATCGACTTCGGGGTGAAGACGATCAGCGGGCGGCTGATGCCGTCGAGGACGTGGCGGCGCAACAGGTGGAAGTAGCTCGCCGGCGTCGACGGCAGGGCCACCGTCATCGAACCCTCGGCACACAGCTGCAGGAAGCGCTCGATGCGGCCCGAGGTGTGGTCGGGTCCCTGCCCCTCGTGACCGTGCGGCAGCAGCAGCACGACGTCGGAGAGCTGGCCCCACTTGGCCTCACCCGACGAGATGAACTCGTCGATGATGGACTGCGCGCCGTTGACGAAGTCGCCGAACTGCGCTTCCCAGACCACGAGCGCGTCCGGGTTGCCGACCGAGTAGCCGTATTCGAAGCCGACGACCGCGAACTCCGAGAGCGGGGAGTCGTAGACCATGAACCGGCCGCCGTTGCTCTCCTCGTCGGCGGGCTGCAGATGGTTGAGCGGGGTGTACTCCGAGCCGGAGCTGCGGTCGATGAGCACCGAGTGACGCTGGGTGAAGGTACCGCGACGCGAATCCTGGCCGGACAGACGCACTGTGCGCCCCTCCATGACCAGCGACCCGAACGCCAGCAACTCGGCGAACGCCCAATCGATGTTGCCCTTGCGTGCGGCCTCGGCACGACGCTCCAGGACCGGCTTCACGCGGGGGTGCGGGGTGAAGCCGTCGGGCACGTTGACGAAGGCGTCGCCGATCAGCTCGAGCGTCGTGCTGTCGACCGCGGTCACCAGCTTCGTCGGCAGTGTCTGGTCGGACTCGACGGACGGCGACGGCTCGACGCTGAACTTCTCGAGTTCCTTGACCTCGTTGAAGACGCGCTCGAGCTGACCCTGGTAGTCGCGCAGTGCGTCCTCGGCCTCCTTGGTCGAGATGTCACCGCGGCCGATCAGGGCTTCGGTGTAGCTCTTGCGGACGCCGCGCTTGGTGTCGATCACCTCGTACATCGCCGGCTGCGTCATCGACGGGTCGTCGCCCTCGTTGTGTCCGCGGCGGCGGAAGCACACGAGGTCGATGACGACGTCCTTGTTGTAGGCCTGGCGGTAGTCCACGGCGAGCTTGGCGGCCCAGACACAGGCCTCGGGATCGTCGCTGTTGACGTGGAAGATGGGCGCACCGATCATCTTCGCCACATCGGTGCAGTATTCGGTCGACCGCGAGTGCTCGGGTGCGGTGGTGAAGCCGACCTGGTTGTTCACCACGATGTGCACGGTGCCGCCGGTGCGGTAGCCGGGCAGCATGGCCATGTTGAGCGTCTCGGCGACCACGCCCTGACCGGCGAACGCGGCGTCGCCGTGCAGCATGAGCGGCAGGATCGGGAACCGATCGTCGTCGTCCATGAGGTCCTGCTTGGCGCGCACCAGACCCTCGAGAACCGGGTCGACGGCCTCGAGGTGGCTCGGGTTGGCCGTGAGCGACACGTTGATCTCGTTGTCGCCGAACATCTGGTAGTACTTGCCCTCGGCGCCGAGGTGGTACTTCACGTCGCCCGACCCGTGCGCCTGCGACGGGTTCAGGTTGCCCTCGAACTCCGTGAAGATCTTCGAGTACGGCTTGCCGACGATGTTGGCGAGCACGTTCAGTCGGCCACGGTGCGGCATGCCGATGACGACCTCGGAGAGGTTGTGCTCGGCGCTCTGGTCGATCACCGCGTCCATCATCGGGATGACCGACTCGGCGCCCTCGAGCGAGAAGCGCTTCTGCCCGACGTACTTGGTCTGCAGGAACGTCTCGAACGCCTCGGCGGCGTTGAGCTTGCTCAGGATGTACTTCTGCTCACCGACCGGCGGCTTGACGTGCTTGATCTCGACCCGCTCCTGCAGCCACTTCTGCTGCTCGGGTTCGAGGATGTGGGTGTACTCGACACCGACGTGCCGGCAGTACGCGTCGCGCAGGATCGACAGCACGTCCCGGAGCTTCATCTTCTCCTGGCCGTGGAACCCGCCGACCTTGAAGCTGCGGTCGAGGTCCCAGAGGGTCAGGCCGTAGTTCTGGATGTCGAGGTCCGGATGGCTGCTGCGCGCGTCGCTGTCCATCATGAGCGGATCGATGTCGGCCATCAGGTGGCCGCGGCTGCGGTAGGCCGCGATCAGCTCCAGGACCCGGGTGCTCTTGTCGACGAGGCCCGCGGGCAGGTCGCGACGCCAGCGGATCGGCTCGTACGGCACGTGGAACGCGGTGAAGATCTCGTCGTAGAACGCGTCGTCGATCAGGAGTTCGTGGATCGTGCGCAGGAAGTCGCCCGACTCCGCGCCCTGGATGATCCGGTGATCGTAGGTCGACGTGAGGGTCATGAGCTTGCCGACGCCGAGCTCGGCGATCTGCTCCTCGCTCGCGCCCTGGAACTCGGCCGGGTACTCCATCGCGCCGGCACCGATGATGGCGCCCTGGCCCTTCATCAGGCGGGGGACCGAGTGCACGGTGCCGATGGTGCCCGGGTTGGTCAGCGAGATGGTGACCCCGGAGAAGTCGTCGGCGCCGAGCTTGCCGTCGCGGGCCCGGCGGACGATGTCCTGGTAGGCGGTGTAGAACTCGGCGAAACCCATCGTCTCGCACTGCTTGATCGCGGCGACGACCAGCGTGCGGTTGCCGTCCTTGCCGACCAGGTCGATGGCCAGACCCAGGTTGGTGTGTGCCGGCGTGACGACGTTGGGCTTCCCGTCGATCTCGGCGAAGTGCCGGTTCATGTTCGGGAACGCCTTGATGGCCTGAACGATCGCGTAACCCAGGATGTGGGTGAAGCTGATCTTGCCGCCGCGGGTACGCGCGAGGTGGTTGTTGACGACGATCCGGTTGTCGATCATCGCCTTGGCGGGCACGGCCCGGACGCTGGTGGCCGTCGGGATCTCCAACGACAGCGCCATGTTCTTCGCGATGGCCGCGGCGGGACCGCGCAGCACCTTGTTGCCATCGGCGTTCTCGGACTTCTGGCCTTCGGACGCGCTCGCCTTGCCTGCTTCCGGCTTGGTGGGCTTGGGCTGCGATCGCGCCGAACCGTCGCGACTGGCGACGCTGTGGCCCGATGCGGCCTTCGTCGCGGTGGACTCCTTGGCGGGGGCGGGCTTGCGCGGCGCGGTGCGGGCGGGCGTCTGATCCAGGGTGACCTGCTTGCGCGGTGCGGCCTCCGCGGCCGGTGCGGACGCGCTGCGCGCGGACCCGTTGGTCGACGAACTCGAGGACGAGGAGGTGGTGGAAGTCGTTGTGGCGGAGCGCTTTGCGGAATTCGAGGGCGGGGAGGCGGCCGCGGCGGAGCCGCCGTTGTCGCCGGGCTCGTAGTTCTTCAGTAGTTCGTGCCAACTCGGGTCGACCGAGTTCGGGTCTTCTTTGTACTGCTGGTACATTTCCTCGACCAGCCACGTGTTCTGTCCGAAGTCTGAAATCGAACTGCTGCTCACAGCGGTATCTCGCCTCAATTCCCTGAAGGTGCCGGGTTCTCTGCCACGCGTCGTCTCTTGTGGAGACTATCGGTGAACCACCTGACGATGCTACGCGTCGTCGACTCGCTCGCGCTGACCGACCTGTTACTACGGAGTCAGATCCGAGGTGGCCCGCGTGACCGTCGTGGCGGCGGTCCGTGCGCTGGTCGGAGCGGGTGGATCGTTGTCGGGCACCGCCGGCTCGTCGGGATCGACACCGGCATCCCAGAAGCCGCGGTACCTCTCTCCCAACGCGAGCAACTCGTCGTGTGTTCCGAGCTCGACGATCCGCCCGCCGTCGACCACGGCGATGGCATCGGCGCGGGCGGCGGTCGCCAGCCGATGCGCGACGATCACCGAGGTGCGGTGCCGGGTCACCGCGCGGCCGGCGGCGAGCACCTGGGCCTCGGTCGCCTGGTCGAGGGTCGCGGTCGCCTCGTCGAGCAGGAGCAGATCGGGTTCGACGAGCTCGGCCCGCGCCAGCGCGATGAGCTGGCGCTGCCCCGAACTCAGTCCCTGTCCGCGCTCGCCGATCGGATGATTCATCCGGCCGGGGAGGGCGGCGATCATGCGCAGCGCGCCGACCGCGGCCGCGGCGTCGACGATCGCGGTCCGATCGGCACCGGGCCGGCCGTAGGCGATGTTCTCGGCGACCGTGCCGGTGAACAGGTGCGGCTCCTGCGGGACCAGACCGAGTCGCCTGCGGTATCCGGCGAGGTCGTAGTCGCCGATGTCGGTGCCGTCGACGACGACGCGGCCGGTGGTCGGGTCGTAGAAGCGGGCCAGGAGCTTGACGATCGTGGACTTCCCGGCGCCGGTCCGGCCGACGAGTGCCAGCGACGACCCGGCCGGGATGTGCAGGTCGACGCCGGCCAGCGCGTCCGTCGAGGAGCCCTGATAGCGGAAGCCCACCCGCTCGAAGTCGACGACGCCGTCGAATCCGGTGTCCGGCGGGGACTCGGCCCGCGCCGAGGTACGCAACGAACTCGGCGTGCGCAGCAGGTCGCCGATGCGCCGGAGACCCACCGCCGCCTGCTGGTAGCCGTCGAACACCTGCGACAGCTGCTGGACCGGACCGAAGAGCATCGTCAGGTAGAGCACGAAGGCGACCAGGGTGCCCGCCGAGAGCGACCCCGAGGCCACCTGACCGGCGCCGACCCCGAGCGCGATCGCGGTGGCGATGTCCGACATGAGCTGGATGAGCGGGAAGTAGGCGGCGATCGCGCGCTGCGACACCATCCGCGCCTCGACCCATTCCGCCGACCGCTGCGCGAACCGCGTCTGGGCGCTGTCGGTGCGCAGGTAGGTCTGGGTGGTCTTGATGCCGGCGATGTTCTCCTGGAAGTCGGCGTTGACGACGCTGATCAGTTCGCGCGAGCGGGTGTATGCGCGACTCGACACACGCCGGAAGACGATCGTCGCGCCGATCAGCAGCGGGAAGACGGGCATCACCAGCAGCCCGAGGACAGGACCGGTGACCAACAGTGCGACCCCGACGCCGACGAGGGTCAGGACAGCCACGATCGCCGAGGTGAGCCCCGTCTGCAGGAACGTCGACAACGCGTCGATGTCGGTCGTCATGCGCGTCATGATCCGCCCCGACAGCTCGCGCTCGTAGTAGTCGAGTCCGAGTCGCTGGATGTGGGCGTAGCTGCGGATGCGCAGGCCGAACAGCACGCGTTCGCCGGCCCGGGTCGAGGTGATCGTCATCGACTTCGCGGCGACCCAGCCGACCGCGACCAGCGCGCCGCCGCCGAGCGCGGCCCACAGCAGGGTCGACCGCTCGGTGTGTCCCGTCGCGTCGATGACCGCCCGCGCGATGCTCGGGAAGGCCAGACCGACGAGGGTGTCGACCGCGATGGCGAGCAGTGCGGCGGCGAGCAGCCACCGAACCGGCGCGAGGAGGCCGCGCAGGGTGAAGACCGGGTTCTCGCGCCGAGCGGCGTCGACGTCGACCTCGGGACGCTCCACCGCAGGCGGGAGGGCGTCCACGGACGCCTGGAGTTCGGGGGTGGCCGGCATGGAACCCAGTGCGCTGGCGACGCCACCCCCGCGACCGGTCCGGGAGCCCGCCCCGGCCGCGGGCGAGGTCCGGGCTGCGACGCCGCCGGACTCGGATTCGACTGTCGGCCAGAGGTTCTCGATGTCGGTCGCGGTCGGGCCGCGCAGCGGCGGCGCGGTGTCGACCACCGCGGCCTCACCGGGTGTGCCGTCGGGGGGCGCCGTGCTCGACATCAGCTCGCGGAACCGCGGTGACGTGGCCTCGAGCTCGGCGAGGGTGCCCAGCGCCGTGATCCGGCCGTCGTCGAGCACGGCGACGCGGTCGGCGAGGACGAGCGTCGACCGGCGGTGGGCGAGCACCAGCATCGTGGCGCGCCGGGTGCGCAACCCGCCCAGGATGCGGGACTCGGTGGTCGCGTCGACCGCGGATGTCGCGTCGTCGAGGACGAGGATGCGGGGATCGGCGAAGAGCGCCCGTGCCAGCGCGATGCGCTGGCGCTGACCGCCCGACAGGGTGAGCCCGCGCTCGCCGATGACGGTGTCGTAACCGTCGGGCAGTGCGTCGATGAACTCGGCGGCGTCGGCGGCGGCGGCCGCCACCCGGACCCGGTCGGCGACATCGGGTGCGGTCGCGGCCGGGCCCATCGCGATGTTGGCGGTGATGGTGTCCGAGAACAGGAACGGCTCGTCGAAGACCACGGCCAGGGCGCGGTGCAGGGCCTCGGGCGCCAGGTCGTCGATCCGGTACCGGGGGCGGTCCGCGTCGGCTCCGGTGCCCTCGCCGAGCAGGGAGATGGTCCCGGTGTCGGGTCGTTCGAACCGGCTGACCAGGTCGGCGACGGTCGACTTCCCGGAGCCGGGGGGACCCACGATCGCCACGCATTCGCCCGGTTCGATCCGGAGGTCGATCCCGGACAGCACCGCGGGCGGGTCGTCGGCGTCGTGCGTGTGATGGGCGAATCCCACCCCGGCCAGTTCGACGCCCAGGGGGCCGTCGGGAAGTGAGCCGGTCGCGGCGTCGCCCGGGTCGTGGGGATGGTCGATGACGTCGTAGACGCGTTCGACCGCCGCGCGCGCGAGTTGCGCGTTGACGATGAGGTTCGTCAGCAACCGGGCGATACCCGTCATCGTGGCGACATAGGTGCTGAACGCGAGGAAGGTGCCGGCGGTGATCGCGCCGGTCATCGTGAGATAACCACCCACCACGATCACCCCGACCATGCCCAGCTGCGGGATCGCGGCGAGCGTCGGGGCGAACCGCGAGTTGATCCGCGCGGCGCGCAGCCGTCGCGCGAACACCGTCCGGCAGCGGGTGATGAGGTCGTCGACGGCACGGTCTTCCTGCCCGAAGCCCTTCACGACCCGTACGCCGGTGACGGTCTCCTCGACGTGCTGGGCGACGTCGGCGGCCGACTGCTGGGCCGACCACGTCGCGGCGAACAGGCGGCGTCGCGTCCGCCACACCTCGACGGCGATCAACGGGACGATCAGCAGCGCCACGCCGGTCAGGAGCGGCGACAGGTAGGCCATGATCGCCAGGGCCACGACCATCTGCACCGCGGCGCCCAGGGACAACGGCGCCATGGCGAGCAGGCTCTGCACCACCTGGATGTCGGTGATGGACCGGGACACGATCTGACCGGTGCGGATCTGGTGCTGGCTGCGACCGTCGAGGTGCAGCAGCGTGTCGAGCAGTCGGAGTCGGAGCGAGTTCTGCACGCTCACGGCCAGTCGCCCGGCGAACACCCGCCGGCCCATGTGGCACGCGTACCGCACGACGGCGAAGACGACCAGGGCGACGATGGCGGTGCGCAGGGACAGACCGTCGTCGACGACGCCGGTCGCATGGTCGACCGCCGCCTTGGTCAGCAACGGCATGAGCACGTCTACCCCGACCGCGATCAGCGTGACGGTCATCGTGATGACCACGACGCGCCGGTATCGCCACGATTCGCCGACGAGCCGGCGAATCCACCCGGGCGCGGGCGCGGACGGAGTGGGTAGTGGGGGTGCCGCGATCACCAGGAACCGGGCGGGAGCGGATCCGGGGTGGGTGTCTCGGTGAAGTCGACGTCGATGACCCACGCCCGGGGAGCCGGTCCGAAGGCATCCCGGGCGTTGTGTACCACCTTGCGGCCCAGGGCGCGGCTGCCCGCGCCGCCGATGACCGCGCCGATCCCCGCGGGCATCAGCTTGCCGAAGATCAGTGGCGCCCGGCGGATCGCGTACTTGCGGACGAGTTTGTTCACCAGGGTCTTGTTCAGCTTGGTGATCGCCCCGGACGGCAGAGCCGCGCCGCCGAGCCTGCGCAGGGCGCCGCCGCCGGTGCCGACCACCCGACCGAGCGCCAGCACGCCCTCTTCGCCCAGTGCGACGGTCATGACGAGTGCCTTGCGGCGTTCGGATTCGTGCACCGGGATGCCGTGCACCTCGGCGATCGACAGCGCGAGCAGCGCCGAGGCCTCGAGGAAGAACGCCGTGTCCCCGGTCATCGCGCCGAAGGCGGTCATCGTGCCGACTCCGGGCACCGCGGCGGCCGCGCCGACCGCTCCGCCGGAACCGGTGACCGCGTTCAGATAGCGCTTCTCGAGCCGCTCGATGATCTGCGCGGGGGAGTCGTCGGGGTACTTCCGCCGCAGCGAGTCCACGTACTTCTTCACCGCGGGCGCCTGCAGCCGCTGCGCCCGGTCCAGGAGACCGCCGGTCACCTCGACGGCCTTGCCCGGCGGCGTGCGACCCTTGTCCGTCGACAGTCCCTGTGTCGTCTTGTCTTTCATGTCCGGTCTCTCTCGCTCTGGGGTACCCAATCCTGTGCGGGCACGACCTCGGTGGGTCGTGGGGGGCCGGGTGGCGTGCCGTCGCCGAACGGCCGACCGCCGAGGTCGGCACGATGGTGTTCGGTGAGCCAGCCACGCAGATCCGGCCCCTTGGGCACGATCTGGGTGGGATTCACATCGGTGTGCACGATGTAGTAGTGCTGCTTGATCTGCGTGAAGTCGGTCGTGTCGCCGAAGCCGGGCGTCTGGAACAGGTCGCGGGCATAGGCCCACAGGACCGGCATCTCGCTCAACTTGCTGCGATTGCACTTGAAGTGACCGTGGTAGACCGCGTCGAACCGCGCCAGGGTGGTGAACAGGCGCACGTCGGCCTCGGTGATCGTGTCGCCGACCAGGTAGCGCTGCGTCGACAGTCGGTCCGACAGCTCGTCGAGCTTGGTGAACAAGCGATCGTAGGCCGCGTCGTAGGCCTCCTGGCTGCCGGCGAAACCGCAGCGGTACACACCGTTGTTGACCTCGGTGTAGACGCCGTGGCTGACCTCGTCGATCTCGTCGCGCAGACGTTCCGGGTAGAGCTCCGGTGCGCCGTCCCGGTGGAAGGCGGTCCATTCCAGGGAGAAGTCGATGGTGATCTGCGGGAAGTCGTTGGTGACGACCTCGCCGGTCGGCACGTCGACGATCGCGGGCACGGTGATCCCCTTGGGATAGCCGGGGATCCGCTTCTCGTAGGCGTCCTTGAGCCGCGGGATCTGCAGGACCGGGTCGACTCCGCCGGGGTCGAGATCGAAGGTCCACGAGTTCTTGTCGTGCGTGGGGCCGCACAGTCCGAGGGAGATGGCGTCCTCGAGCCCGAGGAGCCGCCGGACGATCAGCGTCCGGTTGGCCCACGGGCACGCGCGGGCGGCGACGAGCCGATAGCGGCCCGCCTCGACCGGGTAGCCGTCCCGGCCGTCGGCGGTGATGCGGGTCTCGATGTACTTCGTGTCCCGGACGAATTCCTCGCCGGTCATCACGTACGAACCCTGTTCGTCCTCGGATGCGGTGCTCTGGTCGGACTCGGTGGTCATGGGTTCCACAGTAATGATGTCCGGCGACAATGACGTCCGACGACGATGATGTCCGGCGACAGACGACCCGGTCGCGGTCGAACCCCGCGATCGTGCGGGTCGTCGGCGAATCGGACAGGTCTAGCATCGGGAAAATGCGATCGAGCGACGCCACCCGCGGCGAGAACGCGGGTACCGACGAGATGGTCACCACCCGGCCGTGGGCCGCGATGCTGGCGCTCTGTGTGGGCTTCTTCATGATCCTCGTCGACATGACGATCGTGGCCGTGGCCCAGCCGCGAATCCAGGCCGATCTCGACACGAACGTCAACGGCGTCGTCTGGGTCACCAGTGCGTACCTGCTCACCTACGCGGTGCCGCTGCTGATCACCGGCAGGCTGGGTGACAAGTTCGGTCCCAAGACGATGTACCAGATCGGTCTCGCGGTCTTCACCGTGGCGAGTCTCTGGTGCGGGTTGTCGTCGTCGATCGGGGAGCTGATCGGCGCGCGCGCACTCCAGGGTGTCGGCGCGGCGCTCATCACCCCGCAGACGATGGCACTGATCACGCGTATCTTCCCGGCCGAGAAGCGCGGCGCCGCAATGGGTGTGTGGGGCACCGTCGCCGGCGTCGCGACCCTCGTCGGACCGCTGCTCGGCGGTGTCCTGACCGACGCATTCGGCTGGGAGTGGATCTTCTTCATCAACCTGCCGGTCGGCGTCGTCGGTCTCGTCCTCGCCGCGATCCTCGTCCCACGGGTCGGGACCAACGACCACCAGTTCGACTGGATCGGCGTCGCGCTGTCCGCCGTCGGTCTGTCCGCGCTGGTCTTCGGCATCCAGGAGGGGGAGACCTTCGCCTGGGATGCCTGGATCTGGCTGCTCATCGTCGGTGGTCTGGTGGTCCTCGGGGTCTTCGTCTACTGGCAGTCCCGGATCCGCACGGAGCCGCTGGTCCCGCTGTCGCTGTTCCGCGACCGCAACTTCTCGCTGTCGACCATCGGCATCGCCTCGATGGGTTTCGCGGTGTCCGCGATGATGATCCCGCTGACCTTCTTCCTCCAGCTCGTCGGCGGGATGTCGCCGACCGAGTCGGCGGTGGTCTTGGTGCCGATGGCCGTGCTGACCGGTGTCCTGGCCCCGTTCGTCGGCCGGATGGTCGACCGCGTGCACCCGCGCACGATCGTGTCCTCGGCATTGCTGCTGAACGCGATCGCGATCGCGTGGCTGGGCTTCGTGGCGCGTCCGGAGACCCCGGTCTGGCTGATCGTCGTCCCGCTGTGCCTCATGGGTGTGGCCTCGGCCGGAATCTGGGCGCCGCTGGCGGCGACGGCCACCCGCAACCTGCCGTGGCATCAGGCCGGTGCCGGTGCGGGCGTGTACAACACACTGCGGGTCATCGGCTCGGTGCTGGGTTCGGCGATGATCGGCGCGCTCCTGCAGACCCGGCTCGCGGCCGAGCTGCCCGGGGTCGACGCCGAGAACGCGCAGGACGGCGCGGCGGGCCAGCTGCCGGAGTTCCTCCGCGAGGGTTTCGCCGCCGCGATGGGACAGTCGCTGTACCTACCCGCGGCCGCGCTGCTGATCGGCGTCGTCGCGACGTTCTTCTTCGTGCGCCCCGCGCACCAGACCGTTCCACCCCAGGTCGTCGACCCACACGCGGTGGCCACCGACGCCCGATAGCCGACCGCCGTCCCGGGGTCCGGGCGCCGGCGAGCGCGCGTCCCACGATCTGTCGGGACCCGACCGTAAGGTTGCGCCCATGCGGATCGTGCACACCTCCGACTGGCACCTGGGCCGGACGTTCCACGGGGTCGAGCTCCTCGCCGACCAGCGCCGCGCGCTGACCCACCTGGCCGAGCTCGTCGCGGCGGAGTCGGCCGACGCCGTCATCGTCGCCGGGGACGTCTACGACCGGTCGGTCCCGTCCGCGGACGCGGTGCGGGTGTACGACGAGGGCCTGGCCGAGATCGCCGCTGCGGGAGCGCAGATCGTCGTCACCTCGGGCAATCACGATTCACCCACCCGGCTCGGCGCCGGATCGGGGTTCGCGGCGGCAGGCGGCCTGCACCTGCGGACCTCGATCGCCGACATCGACCGGCCGGTCCTGCTCGCCGACGCCCACGGCGACGTCGCGATCTACGGCATCCCGTATCTCGAACCCGACACCGCGCGCCGCCACCTCGGGGTCGAGTCGGCCGGCGGCCACACCGCGGTGCTCGACGCCGCCATGACGCGGGTCCGCACCGACCTCGCCGCGCGCCGCGCCCGGTCCGTGGTGGTGGCGCATGCCTTCGTCAGCGGGGCCGCCGCCTCCGGGTCGGAGCGCTCGATCAGCGTCGGCGGTGTCGAAACCGTTCCCGCCGAGACGTTCTCCGGGGCAGACTACGTGGCACTCGGTCATCTGCACTCGCCGCAGCGCGTCACCGACACCGTCCGGTACAGCGGGTCGTTGCTGCCGTACTCCTTCGGCGAGCGAACCCATCGCAAGGCCGCCCTGGTGATCGACCTCGACGCCGATGGTGTCGCGGAGGTCCGTCCGCACGAGCTGCCCGTCGTTCGCGAATTGAGCTCCCTCACCGGCGTTCTCGGCGATCTGCTGACTGATCAGCAGTACGACGCGGCGCAGGACCACTACGTCGAGGTGACGCTGACCGACCCGGTCCGCCCCACCGATGCGATGCGACGCCTGCGTGAGCGTTTCCCGTTCGCCGTCCACGTGCAGTGGGAGCGTCCGCATTCCGGCTCCGGGGTCGACTACCGGTCCCGTGTGCGTGGGCGGAGCGACGCCGAGATCGTCGCCTCGTTCATCTCCGACGTGCGCGATGAGCCGACGAAGGGGGAGCGGGTGCTCCTCGAGCGGGCACTGCGCGCCGTGGTCGGCGAGCCCGAATCCGACGCCGCCGAACTGACTCTGTTCGACATCGAGGCGATCGTCGCGGAATCCGCATGAGGTTGCATCGCTTGCGCATCCGCGCGTTCGGCCCCTTTGCCGACGAGATCACCGTCGACTTCGACGACCTCGGCGGCGACGGACTGTTCCTGTTGCACGGCCAGACCGGTGCGGGTAAGACGACGGTGCTCGACGCCGTGGCCTTTGCGTTGTTCGGGCGGGTCCCTGGCGTGCGTGACGTCAATCGGCGACTGCATTCGGATCACGCGGCGGCCGACGAGATCCCGGAGGTCGAACTGGAGGCGACCATCGCGTCCCGTCGTCTGCGGATCACGCGGTCGCCCGAGCACGAGCGACCCAAGAAGCGCGGGGACGGCACCCGTAAGGTGAACGCCCGGGCGACGCTGATGTGGGTGGACGGGTCAGGTCCCGACCTGACCCGTATTCCCGAGATCGGTGACGCGGTGGTCCGGCTGCTCGGGATGAGTGCCGACCAGTTCTTCCAGGTGGTGCTGCTGCCCCAGGGCGACTTCGCACGGTTCCTGCGCGCGCACTCCGATGAGCGGGAAGCGTTGCTGGAGAGGCTGTTCGACACCGAACGTTTCGGTGATCTCGAGGAGTGGCTGCGCGAGCGGGCCCGCGAGAGCGCGGCCAGGCTGACCGAGCAGACCGCGGTGCTCGACCGGATCGCCGGCCAGATCGTGGCGGTCGGTGGTGCCGACCCGGCCGCCGAGCCCGACTTCGACTGGGCGCAGGAGTGTCTCGAGCGTGCCCGGGCGGTCGCGGAGCGCACGCTCGCGGAATCGGCTGCGGCACAGGCTGCGGCGGACCAGGCGCAGGCCGCCCACGAGAGCGGGAGCCGGCTCGTGGAGCTCCGACGCCGGGGGCGTGCGGCCACCGAGCGTCTGGCCCGGCTCGCCGACGGGGAGCAGTCGCTGGCGGCCGCCGCGCACGCTCGCCGGCTCGCGCTGCGGGCGGCGCCGATCGTGCCGCTCGCCGACGACTCCGACCGGGTGGCGCGCGAACTCTCGGCCGCCGAACAGTCCGTGGTCGCTGCGCGTGCCGAACTGTGCCGGATGCCCGAGGGCGAGATCCTGTGTGCCGTCGAGCCGGACGCGGACGTCGACGAGCGCCTGGACGCCGCGATCGACCGCTGGACCGAGGAATCGGGTCGATGGGAACCCCTCGCCCAGCGGGTTGCGCAGCGGCCGGCACTGGTCGCCGAGATAGATGCACTCGACACGGCCCTCGCCGACGCCGAGCGCCGGGTCGCCCAGACGCGGGAGTCACTCGAGGCCGTACCGGGTCGGCGTGCCGAGGCCGCCGACGCGCTCCAGGCAGCCGGAGACCTGCGCATGCAGGCCCCGAAGCTGCGGGCCGAGCGTGACGCACTGCGACGGGTCCGCGACGCCCTGACCGACCGGGACGAGGTCCTCGCGCGGCTCGCCGCTGCCGACAAGGAGCTGCTCGACGCACGCGACGCGCATACCGACGCCCGGGAGCGGGTGCTCGACGCCCGGGAACGCCGCCTCGCCGGGATGGCCGTGGAACTGGCAGGCGAGCTCGTCGACGGAGAGCCGTGCGTCGTCTGCGGTTCGGTTGCGCACCCGCAGCCGGCGACGGACGTCGCCGCCTCGCTCGAGACGGCCACCGACGAGGAGGAGGCGACCGCAGCCGAGGAGCGGGCGAGTGCGACCAAGGCCATCGCGCAATCCGCGGTCGCCGCGCTCGGCGAACGCCGCGCCCATCTCGACGCCGTCATCGGCGGTGCCGACGCCGCGACCGTCGATGCCGACCTCACCCGTGTGAGTGCCGAACTCGCGGCGGCGGAGCGTGCCGCGTCTCGACTTCCCGCACTGCAGAAGGCCGTCGACCGGATCGACGCCGAGATCGATGCGTGGCGCACCGTCGTCGCCGACACTGAGACGGGGCAGTCGGCGCGTCGCGAGCGCGTGAACTCGTTGCGCGAGAACCTCATCGAGCTCGATGCGGCAGTCCGCGAAGCGACCGGTGGGCGCGGCGGGGTCGCCGAGCGGCGTCGTGAACTCGCCGACCTGGTCCGCCGCGCACGCCGGTTGCGCGACGCCCGCCAGGAGGCCGCGCGAACACGGGATCGGGTGGCCGAGGCGACCGATCGGTTGTCCGCTGCCTGCGCCGACGCGGGATTCGACGACGTCACGGCGGTTCGGGCGGCGTTCGCCCCGGATGCCCGCATCGCCGCGTGGGACGCGATGCTGCAGGAGGCGGCGAGTCTGCGCGCCGCCGCGGAGGAGACCCTCGCCGACGACGATGTGCGGGCTGCGATGACGGCTCCCGAGCCGGACCTCGAACGCCTCGCCGCCGATCGCGATGCCGCACGCCGCCGCCTCGACACCGCGTCGAAGGAACACGCCGTGGCCGGTCGGCAGGCGGCGGGGCTCGAGGAGTACGTCACCCAGTTCTGGGCGGCCCTCGACGCGCTGGCGCCGATGCGGGACCGTCACACCGAACTCCAGGGACTGGCCGAACTGGTCAGTGGGCGAGGCCAGAATGCGCGCCGGATGTCCCTACGGTCGTACGTGCTGGCCGCGCGCCTCGATGAAGTGCTCGTCGCCGCGTCCGGACGGTTGCGTGAGATGTCCTCGGGCCGTTACGAGTTCGTCCACACCGACGCTGCGGGTGTCCGGGGCCGGCGCGGCGGCCTGGGCATCGAGGTGCGCGACGAGTACACCGGTGCACTCCGGGCGACGACGACCCTGTCCGGCGGGGAGACGTTCTTCGCATCGCTCGCTCTCGCACTCGGCCTCGCCGACGTCGTCTCCGCGGAGTCGGGCGGACGCGTGCTCGACACCATCTTCATCGACGAGGGATTCGGCACCCTCGACCCCGAGGCGCTCGACCTCGTGATGGGTGTTCTCGACGACCTCCGGACCGGTGGGCGTGTCGTCGGCGTGGTGAGTCATGTCGACGAACTCCGGGCACGAATCCCGGCCCAACTGCATGTCCTGCGCGGTGAGCACGGGTCGTCGGTGCGGGTGCAGAGCCCCCTCGGCGTGTCGTGAGCTGCCCGATTGGGACGCCGGTGGAACAGTGCGCTACGCTGAGTCCCGCCCGATGAGCCCCCGTAGCTCAGGGGATAGAGCGTCTGCCTCCGGAGCAGAAGGCCGCAGGTTCGAATCCTGCCGGGGGCACCATTGCCGCAGAAGCGCCGCTTGAGATCAGGAGCGCCGGGGACAACCGGTGCACTTGGCCTCAAGTGGCGCTTTTGCTTTCGTCAAACTCTCCGGCATTGTCGAGCCGACCCGGACGACCACCTCACAGATACGGCTCGGTGAGCATCTCCAGCAACTGCCCGGACGGGTCCTTGAAATACACCCGGCGGCCCTCCTCGGTCGAGATCTCGCCGGGTCGTCGCATCTGCGGATCGGCCCAGTGTTCGATGCCTTGACGACACAAAGCGTCGTACCCGCGATCGAAGTCGGCGTCGTCCATGAGAAAGGCCATGTGTATGGGCTCCGCGACCGGTGCCGGTGCGAACTGCAACAGCGTGTCGTCGTCGAGAAGGATGTTCACGAACGGACCCCAGCTGGGGGCCGGCCGCGCGCCGAGTACGTCGAGGTAGAAGTCGGCGGATCCCTGCGGATCGTGCGCGCCGATGATGATGTGGTTGAAACTGACTGACATGACGAAACTTTCGTCCCGGCGCCTCCATGCCTGACGCGGTCCGCCACCGGCACGCGACGCTGGACAGAGCATGACACAGTATCCCGGCGAATCGCCACGAACTCCGCGCACAGGTCACTGTGGGCGAATAGTCTCCGTCTGTGCTGACTCGCTGGAGAATTCGCAATGACTTCGCTCCCGACCTCCGCCGGGTCGCCCTGATCGCGCCCGCACAGCTCGTGTCACGACGCACGCTCCCTGTCGTCCGTCGGCTGTACCGGGTCCGCAACGGACGGGCGCGCGTCACCACCGCGACGACGCCGAGCGGGGTCGCGGTGCGCGTGTTCCGTCCGGCACACTCTTCGGGACGGCTACCCGCACTCCTGTGGATTCACGGCGGCGGTTACGTCACCGGCAGTGCCGCGCAGGACGACCGCTGGGCGCGGGCGATGGCCGAACGTGCCGGCATCGAGGTGGTCACGGTGGATTACCGTCTGGCTCCGGAATATCCGTACCCCGCGGCGATCGAGGACTGTCTCGACGCACTGCGGTGGATGACGGACCAGCCGGACACCGACACCACCCGGATCGCGATCGGCGGCAACAGTGCCGGCGGGGGACTGGCGGCGGCACTGGCCTTCCGGGCGCGCGATGACGGGGTGGCGGTGCGGTTGCAGCTGTTGACCTACCCGATGCTCGACGACCGCACACGCGAACCCGATCCGCACCATCGCCTCTGGAACGCCTCGGCCAACGCCTTCGGATGGTCCAGCTATCTGGGCGACGCCGACACCCGCGAGGCGGTCCCGGCGCGGCGTACGGACCTCGCGGGGTTGCCGCCCGCGTGGATCGGTGTCGGCACCCTCGACCTGTTCGCCACCGAGGACCGCGACTATGCCGAGCGGCTTCGCGCGGCAGGGGTCGAGTGCCAGGTCGACGTGATACCCGGCGCATTTCACGGATTCGACATCGTCGCGCCCCGGACGGCGACCGCGCAGGACTTCTTCGCCCGTCAGTGCGAGGCCGTCAGACGCGCTCTCGCGCACGACTGACCGGACCGGGCCGCCTCAGCCCGTCGGCAAGTCGATGCGCCGCAATGGGTCTCCCTCGTCGACGAACAGCATTCCGCCCGGACGCAGGGCCCGGGCCACGGCCCGCACGGCCGCGTCGTAGAGACCGGGGTGTCGCCCGTCGAGAGCGCCGACCCGCAGCGCGAACGCCAGGTCGAACGGGATGCGATCGCCGAGGACGAAGTCCTCGACCGCGCTGCACTCGACGTCGAACCGGTCGGGAGCGAGCCCATCGGCGATCGCCGACCGACGAGCGGCGCTCACGGCCCGCGTCGACCGGTCGACACCCAGCACGAAACCGGACGGACCGACACGCCGCGCCACCTCGCGTGCGGCCGCCCCGGGCCCACAACCGATCTCGAGCACGCGCAGACCGGGCGTCAGCGGCAACGCGTCGACGGCGTCGGCGAGGCGTGGGGAGAGCATGGTCCCCAGTATCGTTCGTCGGGCGCGCGGACGGCCCGACCGAAGTTGCTCAGTGCACGGCGCGGACGGGTAGGTCGCCGCTCAGTTCATCGGAAGCGGTTGCGCGCCACGCAGTGCCAGCATCTGGGTGATGATGGCGATCTCCTTGTCCTGGGTTCGCTTCATGCTCGACGCCAGGTCACGGACATAGGCCTGATCGACGTTGGCCGGGTCGGCGGCGTACTCCATCATGTGCAGGCCGCCCTCGTGATGGCGCAGCATCAGCTGCAGGAACCTGATGTCGACCTCGGGACCCCGCATCGCACGGAACTGTTCCATCTCCGTCGACGTCGCCATGCCCGGCATCGCGGGCTGTTCTGCTGCGTCGGAGTCCGCGCCACCTGCTGCGGGCGCCCCGGACGCCGGCATCGACATGTCGTCATGGTCCATGCTGTCGTGGTCGCCGTCCCCGTGGTCCATGCCGCCGTGATCATGACCGCCCTCGGTGTGATCCGCGGGATCGGAATGGTCGTGTCCGGAGTCCGAGTCCCCGTGGCCCATCCACGCCATGGTCGCGCCGGGATTGGTGACGGGCTGCCCCCAGCGCGACAGCCATGACTGCATCTGGCCGATCTCGTTGCTCTGGGCGGTGAGGATGTCGAACGCCATGCTCCGCACCTCGGGGTCGGTGCCGTGCTCGAGTTCGATCGCCGCGAGTTCCACACCCTGCTCGTGATGGCGGGTCATGTCCTGGGCGAAACCGACGGCGGCCGAATTCGCCGCGGGCGAGTCCTCACCGGTGGAGTCGTCGGCGAGGCTGGCCTGGATGAGAAGGCCGAGACCGACGCCGAAGAGCAGGAGGGCGGCCCCACCCAGAGCGAGCAGGATTCGTGGGCGCGACGATGTCTCCGCGGTGTGCTCGGGAGCCTCGGGTGTCGTTGTCTCGTCCGGGGCGTGCGGACGATCGCTGCTGTCGGTCATCGTTGGGTCCTCGTCGTCTCGTCGGGTCGTCGGGCCCCGGGGAGGTGCCTGGACTGCCGTTCGGGTGTGACCCGCGTCAGCCCGCGGGCATCGGGTTGGCGCTGCCGCCGTTCATCGGAACCGCGTCGGGGCCGGGCTCACCCTGGTCTGCCGGCGGGGGATTCGACGGGTCGAAGCCGGGAATGGCCGTACAGGTCGCCTGGGTCTCCGGATACGCGGCGGTCTGCGGATTCTCCGGGTAGACGCCGGGCATCATGTTGCGACGCAGCGCGGTGATGAACTGGTTCACGCGGGGGTCGCGGGCGGAGTCCAGCTTGAGCTGGTGCCCCCAGCTCTGCAGCGAGAGCGGCTTGTCGAGCCCGGGATAGGGCGACAGGAACAGGTACTGCTCGCCGCGGACGAGTTGCTTGAGGTAGTCGAGGTCTTCCGGCGAGATGGTGTCCGGGTTGTAGGTGACCCACACCGCGCCGTGCTCGAGAGCGTGGACGGCATTCTCCGAACGCAGCGGGTTCGGGTACACGACGCCGGTGCAGGTCGCCCAGATCTCGTCGTGGGGACCACCGAACGGCGGCGACTGGTCGTAGGCGACGCGCTGCGTGGCGGTGACGTGGCGGGCGGCCTCGTAGTACCGCTTCGTCACACCCGGGATGGCGGCCGCCGGGTCAGGGTTCTGCGGTGTGGGCACGAACTCGGACACCGATTCGACGGCGACGTCGTCCTTCTGCTCGGCGCGCTGCTCGTTGAATTTGGGGACGAGATAGATCGCCAGACCCGCGATGAGGCCGATGACCACCACGACGGCGCCGATCAGCATCCAGTCGACCTGCCGTCCCGTCGCCGAGGGAACGGATCCTGCTCGTTTGCGGGACTTGGGGACGTTCGCCCCGGGTTTGCGCGCCATTGACTTCTTTCCTCATCCGACTGCGGGTGCCGGCGGGCGGGCGGAAGGCCCGGCGCGCGCTCGGCGCCCACGAGTGTACTGGTGGGCCCGGTGGGTCGAGCGGGGTGCGATTGTCGGTGATCAGGCGATGGCCAATAGGATGATGTCCTGTGACTCCCGCCGACCTGGCCGCGCTGCTGCGCGCCGTGACCCTGACCGTGGTCCGCGACCGCGGACTGGACGAGAACCTGGTGCCCGACTCCATCGTCGTCGAGCGCCCCCGTCACGCTGACCACGGCGATTACTCCACCAATGTCGCCCTGCAGATGGGCAAGAGACTGGGCGTGAACCCGCGGGAACTCGCGGGTTGGCTGGCGGAGGCCTTCGCCGCCGCGGAGGGCATCGCGAAGACCGACGTCGCGGGTCCGGGATTCGTCAACGTCTGGCTCGGCGCCGCCGCGCAGAACACCGTCGTCGCCGCCGTGCTCGCGCGGGGAGCGGACTACGGGCGCGGGAACGAACTCGCCGGGTCGGTCATCAACCTCGAATTCGTCTCGGCGAACCCGACCGGCCCCATCCATCTCGGCGGTACGCGCTGGGCGGCCGTCGGCGACGCGCTCGGACGCGTCCTGGCCGCCCGCGGTGGAGCGGTCACGCGCGAGTACTACTTCAACGATCACGGCGCCCAGATCGACCGGTTCGCCCGGTCGCTGGAGGCCGCGGCACTGGGCGACCCGACCCCGGAGGACGGCTACGCGGGCGATTACATCGCCGACATCGCCGCGCAGGTCGTCCAGGCGGTCCCCGACGTGCTGTCGCAGCCCGAGGCCGACCGTCTGGAGACGTTCCGCTCGGTCGGCGTGGACCTGATGTTCGCCCACATCAAGCAGAGCCTGCACGACTTCGGTACCGACTTCGACGTCTTCACCCACGAGGACAAGATGTTCGCCACCGGTCTGGTCGACGAGTGCATCGGCGAGCTGAAGGCCAACGGCAACCTCTACGAGAAGGATGGCGCGTGGTGGCTGCGGTCCACCGAGTTCGGTGACGACAAGGACCGCGTCGTCCTCAAGAGCGACGGCAACGCGGCCTACATCGCCGGCGACATCGCCTACTACCGGGACAAGCGCAACCGCGGATTCAACCTGTGCATCTACATGCTCGGGGCCGACCACCACGGCTACATCAGCCGGCTCAAGGCGGCCGCCGCGGCGCTGGGAGACGACCCGGCCACCGTCGAGGTGCTGATCGGTCAGATGGTCAATCTCGTCCGCGAGGGCAAGCCGGTGCGCATGAGCAAGCGTGCGGGCACCGTCATCACCCTCGACGATCTCGTCGATGCGGTGGGGGTCGACGGTGCGCGCTATTCCCTCATCCGCTCGTCCGTCGACGTCAACATCGACATCGACCTCGACCTGCTGACCAAGCAGTCCAACGACAACCCGGTGTACTACGTGCAGTACGCCCACGCGCGGATGTCGGCGCTGGCCCGCAACGCTGCCGACCTGGGCGTCGTGTCGTCGCTGGAACATCTGGACCTTCTCGACGATCCCGCCGAGGGCGAACTGATCCGGACCATCGGCGATTTCGACGATGTCGTCGCGACGGCGGCCACCCTGCGCGAGCCACACCGGGTGTGTCGCTACCTCGAGGTACTCGCCGGCACCTATCACCGCTTCTACGCGAAGTGCCGCGTCCTGCCGCAGGGTGACGAGAAGCCGGCCGACATCCACCGCGCCCGACTCGCCCTGTGCGAGGCCACCCGTCAGGTCCTGGCCAACGGCCTCGGCCTGGTCGGCGTCACCGCACCGGAGCAGATGTGAACGCGCACCCCGCCGGCCCCCGGCACGCCGAACTGCTGGGCGCACCGCATCTCGCCGAGCGCCCGAACGACCCGGCCGTGCTGGCGGAGATCCCCGCGCAGGTGTGGCCGCGCAACGCATCCCGCGACGACTCGGGCGAACTGCGGCTCGCCGGCGTGCCGGTGAGTGAGCTCGCCGAGGAGTTCGGCACCCCCGCGTTCTTCGTCGACGAGGCCGACTTCCGGTCGCGGTGCCGGGACATGATGGCCGCGTTCGGTCCGTACGGACGAGTGCATTATGCGTCGAAGGCGTTCCTGTGCACCGAGATCGCACGGTGGGTCGACGACGAGGGGCTGTCCCTCGACGTCTGCAGCGGCGGCGAGCTCGCGATCGCGCTGCGCGCCGGATTCCCGCCGGAGCGGATTGCGCTGCACGGCAACAACAAGAGCGTCGAAGAGTTGCGCGCGGCGGTCGACGCCGGCATCGGGCACGTCGTCCTCGACTCGATGATCGAGATCGAGCGACTCGACGCGGTCGCCCGCGAGCGCGGTGTCGTCGCCGACGTGCTGGTGCGCGTGACCGTCGGTGTCGAGGCGCACACCCACGAGTTCATCTCCACCGCACACGAAGACCAGAAGTTCGGCTTCTCCCTCGCCGGTGGGGTGGCGATGGCGGCCATCCGACGCGTGTTCGCCACCGACAACCTGAGGCTCGTCGGCCTGCACAGCCACATCGGCTCGCAGATCTTCGACATGGACGGCTTCGAACTGGCCGCCCACCGTGTGCTCGGACTGCTCCGCGACGTCGTGGGCGAGTTCGGAGTCGAGAAGACCTCCCAGATGTCGATCGTCGACCTCGGTGGGGGACTGGGCATCTCGTACCTCCCCGAGGAGCGCCCGCTGCCGGTCCAGCAGGTGGCGGAGACACTGGCCGCGATCGTCGAACGGGAATCGGCGGCCGTCGGCCTGCCGATGCCGATCATCGCGGTCGAACCCGGCCGCGCGATCGCGGGTCCGGGTACGGTCACCCTGTATCGCGTCGGCACCGTCAAGGACGTGGAACTCGGCGGTGGGGCCGTCCGACGCTACGTCTCGGTCGACGGCGGTATGAGCGACAACATCCGCACCGTCCTCTACGACGCCGAATACGACGTCCGGCTCGTGTCCCGGGTGTCGCAGGCGCGCGCCGTGGTCTGCCGCGTCGTCGGAAAGCACTGCGAGAGCGGCGACATCGTGATCAAGGACTGCTGGCTGCCCGAGGATCTCGGACCCGGTGACCTGATCGCGGTGGCGGCCACCGGCGCGTACTGCTACTCGATGTCGAGTCGCTACAACATGACCATGAGACCGCCCGTGGTGGCGGTGGCCGACGGGAACGCCCGGCTGCTGCTGCGCCGGGAGACCATCGACGACTTCCTCAGCCTGGAGGTGGGCCTGTGACCGGATCAATGGAGAACACCAGCGGCGCAACCGAGGTCGACCCGCGCACCATCGGTGTCGCGGTGCTCGGCATGGGCAACGTCGGCGCCGAGGTGGTGCGCATCATCACCGACAACGCCGACGATCTGCGTGCGCGCGTCGGGGCACCGGTGGAGATCCGTGGTGTCGCGGTGCGCGATCTGGGACGTCCGCGCAAGATCGCGCAGGACCTGTTGACCGACGATCCGGCATCCCTCGTCGCCCGCGACGACGTCGACATCGTCGTCGAGCTGATGGGTGGCATCGACCCGGCGCGTGGCCTGATCCGGTCCGCGCTCGAGAGCGGCAAGTCCGTGGTCACCGCCAACAAGGCGCTGCTCGCCGAGTACACCGGCGAACTCGCGACCGCCGCGGCCGATGCCAAGGTGGACCTCTACTTCGAGGCCGCCGTCGCCGGTGCCATCCCGGTGATCCGGCCGCTGATGCAGTCGCTGGCCGGCGACACCGTCGAGCGGGTCAACGGAATCGTCAACGGCACCACCAACTTCATCCTGTCGGCGATGGACGAGACCGGCGCCGACTACGCCGACACCCTCGCCGAGGCCGGTCGACTCGGGTACGCCGAAGCCGACCCCACGGCCGATGTCGAGGGTTACGACGCCGCGGCCAAGGCGGCCATCCTCGCCTCGATCGCCTTCCACACCCGGGTGACGGCGGCCGACGTCCACCGCGAGGGCATCTCGTCGGTCACCGCCGCCGACCTGGTCGCGGCCAAGAAGTTCGACTGTACGATCAAGCTGCTCTCGATCTGTGAGCGGGTCCGCGATGCCGGTGGCGCGCAGCGGATCTCGGCGCGCGTGTATCCCGCGCTGATCCCGCTGACCCATCCGCTTGCAACGGTGAACGGCGCGTTCAACGCCGTCGTCGTGGAGGCCGAGAACGCCGGCCGGCTGATGTTCTACGGCCAGGGTGCCGGTGGGTCGCCGACGGCGTCGGCCGTTCTCGGCGACATGGTCATGGCCGCCCGCAACCGCGTCCACGGTGGCCGGGGACCGCTCGAGTCGACCTACGCCTCGCTGCCCGTCGCCCCGATCGACGACGTCTTCACCCGCTACTACATCTCGATGCGGGTGGCGGACCGACCGGGTGTGCTCGCCCAGGTCGCCGGTGAATTCACGAAGCGGTCGGTGAGCATCGCCGCGGTGCGTCAGGAGGGTGCGGGTGACGATGCCCGGCTGATCGTGGTGACCCACCGTGCGCCCGACCGTGCGCAATCGGATTGTGTTGCGGCGCTTGAAGACATGGACGCCGTCATCAAGGTGTCGAGTGTGTTGCGATTGGAAGGTACCGATGACTGAAGCGACTTCTACGCCCGTGCACCGCGCGTGGCCGGGCCTGATCGAGGCATACCGGTCGCGGCTGCCCGTCGGTGACGACTGGAAGGTCGTCACGCTGCTCGAGGGCGGCACCCCGCTGATCAGCGCACCCCACCTGTCGTCGCTGACCGGGTGTGAGGTGTACCTGAAGGTCGAGGGCCTCAACCCGACCGGCTCGTTCAAGGATCGCGGCATGACGATGGCCGTCAGCAACGCGGTCAACAACGGCAAGACCGCCGTCCTGTGCGCCTCGACGGGCAACACCTCGGCGTCGGCCGCCGCGTACGCCACCCGGGCCGGCATCACCTGCGCGGTGCTGATCCCGCAGGGCAAGATCGCGATGGGCAAGCTGGCGCAGGCGGTCATGCACGGCGCCAAGATCATCCAGGTCGAGGGCAACTTCGACGACTGTCTCGAGCTCGCCCGCAAGGCGACGGCGGAGTTCACCGAGATCGAGCTCGTGAACTCGGTGAACCCCGCGCGGATCGAGGGTCAGAAGACCGCTGCGTTCGAGATCGTCGATGTTCTTGGACGTGCTCCCGACGTCCACGCGCTGCCGGTCGGGAACGCGGGCAACATCACCGCGTACTGGAAGGGCTACACCGAGTATCACGCCGACGGTGTCTCGTCGTCGGTGCCGCGCATGCTCGGCGTGCAGGCGGCGGGCGCCGCGCCGCTGGTGAACGGTGCGCCGGTGAAGGAGCCGGAGACCATCGCCACCGCCATCCGCATCGGGTCGCCGGCGAGCTGGAACCAGGCCGTCGCGGCGAAGGAGGAGTCGAACGGCCAGTTCCGGGCGGCGACCGACGAGAAGCTGCTCGAGGCCTACCGTCTCGTCGCAGGCAAGGAGGGCGTCTTCGTCGAGCCGGCCTCGGCGGCGAGCGTCGCGGGTCTGCTCGCGGCCAGTGCCGACGGCTGGATCGAGCCCGGATCGACCGTGGTGTGCACGGTGACCGGCAACGGGTTGAAGGATCCCGACACCGCGCTGGCGGGCATCCCGGCGGTCGAGGCCATTCCGGTGGACCCGGTGGCGGTCGCGAATGCTCTCGGTGTCGGCTGACGGGGCCGGGCGTCCGGTTGTCGGATCGGACGCCGACGGTGACGTGACCGGTGCGGGGCCGACCGTGCGCTCTGTGCCGGTGGGGCTGTCGACGCGGGTTCGGGTGCCGGCGTCGAGTGCCAACCTCGGTCCCGGATTCGACTGTCTCGGAATGGCTCTGGGGATCTACGACGAGGTGATCGTCGAGACCGTCCCGGCGGGGGTGACCCTCGAGGTCGAGGGTGAGGGTGCCGGGGACGTGCCGCGCGACGACTCGCATCTCGTCGTCCGCGCCCTGCGCCGTGGTCTGGCACACGCCGGTCTCCGGGCGCCCGGCCTGACGCTGCGCTGCGTCAACCGGATTCCGCACTCGCGAGGTCTCGGGTCGTCCGCGGCCGCGGCGGTGTCGGGGCTGGCCGCTGCGTCCGGCCTGATCTCGGCCGCCGGCCTCGGACCCGGTCTGTCGCACGACGAACTCGTGCAGCTGTCCAGCGAATTCGAGGGACACCCCGACAATGCCGCCGCGAGCGTGCTCGGCTCGGCCGTCGTCACGTGGACCGAATCGGCCGACGGGGTCGCGTCGTACCACGCGCACCGGCTCACGGTGCATCCCGACATCTGCGCGACGGTCTTCATCCCCGACACCGAGTCGTCGACCTCCTTCACCCGTGGGCTGTTGCCGGATGCGGTTCCGCGCGCCGATGCCGTGTTCAACCTGAGCCGCTCGGCCCTCGCCGTGGTCGCGCTGACGGCCGACCCGCGCAATCTCATGGCCGCGTCGCAGGATCGACTGCATCAGCCCTACCGCGCCTCGGCGATGGCGCCGACGAGTGACCTCGTGACCGCGCTGCGGGCGAGGGGGCACGCCGCGACGGTGTCCGGGGCCGGACCGACCGTCCTCGTACTCGGAACGTCGCCGGTGCCGGCGGACATCCGTCAGCTCGCTCAGGGCCTCGGATTCGACGCCCGGTCGGTGGCAGTCGCCGGCGGAGTCGAGATCTCCGTCGGCTGACGCCTTCTCCACCGGTGGATCCCCGCCGGCCGTCGCGCGCTCGTTTGGCGCTTCCGGCGTGTTGCCCCTATCATGCGAACGGGGTTACCATATTCTGGTCTAGCCGCGCAGGCTTGTCCTGCCGCTTCTCATCCTTCACCGATCGGAGATGGCCGGCTGTGTATCCGGGCCGGGGTCATGGATCTCTGTCGACGGTGCCGAAGCGCAGGTGTTTCCGAGCACGCTCGCAGCGGACCGCACATTCTCACCGTCCACCGCGGACGGACTCCCTAGCGCACCGAAGCAGGGAAACGTAGACCTCACGCAGTTCTCGTCTGTGGGAGGAACGAAAGGACTTCCGTGACCGATACGGACCTGATCACCGCACCTGCCGAGCAGGAATCCGCGGGTTCGGCCGGCCCCGACTCGGGACGACCGGCCACCAAGACACGTGCACGTACCGGCCTGTCCGGCATGGTGCTGAGCGAACTCCGGACGGTCGCCGGTGAACTCGGCATCAAGGGCACTTCCGGGATGCGCAAGGGCGACCTGATCGCGGCCATCAAGGAGCGCCAGGCGGGCGGCGACGCCCCCGCCGCGAAGAGCGCCCCGGCCCGGTCGAAGGCCGGCGCGTCGAAGCCGGCCGCCGCGGCCGAGGAGCAACTGACCATCGGCGAGTCCCCGGCGTCGTCCGGTGGGGACACGACCGAGAAGACCGACGCCCCCCGGGGCGGCACGCGCGCCGCACGCGGCGCCGGCCGCAAGGCCGCCGGTGCCGACGCACCGGCAGAGGCGCCTGCGGCCGACAGCGCGAAAACCGACGGCCCCCGGAACGGCGCCGCCGCGACCGACTCGGCCAAGGCCGACGAGTCTCAGGCCGCAGAAGCCCGCACGGGCGACAACGCCGCCGATACCGACTCGTCGGAAACCGGCGGAGATCGTAGCCGACGCCGCGGGCGGGACGGGTCGACCGACGCCGCGGGCGATGCCGACGGCGGTGAGCAGCGTAATCGCCGCAACCGCAACCAGAATCGCGACAACCAGAATCGCGACAACCAGAACCGTGATGGCGGCCAGAACCGCGACAACCAGAACCGCGATGGCGGCCAGAACCGCGACAAGCAGAACCGCGACGGCGGTCAGGGTCAGAACCGTGACGGCGGCCAGAATCGTGACGGTGGCCAGGATCGTGATGACGACGGCGAGGGCGGCGGTCGCCGGCGCGGCCGGCGGTTCCGCGAGCGTCGCCGTGGGCAGAACCGCGACACCCCGAACGAGCCGCAGGTCTCCGACGATGACGTGTTGCAGCCCGTCGCCGGCATCCTCGACGTTCTCGACAACTATGCCTTCGTGCGCACCTCGGGCTATCTCGCCGGACCGAACGACGTCTACGTCTCGATGAACCTGGTTCGCAAGAACGGGCTCCGACGCGGCGACGCGATCACCGGTGCGGTGAAGGTGCCACGGGAGGGCGATCAGCAGAACCAGCGGCAGAAATTCAACCCGCTGGTGCGCCTGGACACCATCAACGGCGGCGACGTCGAGACGGCGAAGCGCCGTCCCGAGTTCAACAAGCTCACGCCCCTGTACCCGAATCAGCGCCTGCGGCTGGAGACCACCCCCGAACGGCTCGACACCCGCGTGATCGACCTCATCATGCCGATCGGCAAGGGGCAGCGCGCCCTGATCGTGTCGCCGCCCAAGGCCGGCAAGACCACGATCCTGCAGGACATCGCCAACGCCATCGCGACCAACAACCCCGAATGCCACCTCATGGTCGTCCTCGTCGACGAGCGTCCCGAGGAGGTCACCGACATGCAGCGTTCGGTGCGGGGCGAGGTCATCGCGTCGACCTTCGACCGGCCGCCGTCAGACCACACCTCGGTGTCCGAGCTGGCGATCGAGCGCGCGAAGCGACTCGTCGAGAGCGGGAAAGACGTTGTGGTGCTGCTGGACTCGATCACCCGTCTGGGTCGTGCGTACAACAACGCGTCGCCCGCGTCGGGTCGCATCCTCTCCGGCGGTGTCGATTCGACCGCGCTCTACCCGCCGAAGCGGTTCCTCGGCGCGGCGCGCAACATCGAGAACGGTGGATCGCTGACGATCATCGCGTCGGCGCTCGTCGAGACCGGCTCCACCGGCGACACGGTGATCTTCGAGGAGTTCAAGGGCACCGGCAACGCCGAGCTCAAGCTCGACCGCAAGATCTCCGAGCGTCGGGTGTTCCCGGCGGTAGACGTGAACCTGTCGAGCACCCGTAAGGACGAGCTGCTGCTGTCGCCGGAGGAGTTCTCCATCGTGCACAAGCTGCGTCGCGTGCTCTCGGGTCTCGATTCGCAGCAGGCCATCGATCTGTTGATCAGCCAGCTCAAGAAGACCAAGACGAACATCGAGTTCCTGATGACGGTGCAGAAGACCGCACCTGGCGGGAACAACGACGACTGAGTTCGTCCGCACCCCACGCCCCCTGAGGTTGCGCGAAGCGAACGCTTCGCCCGCACCTCAGGGAGCGTGGGGTGGCTTCGTCGGATGGGGCGGAGACAGCGTCGCTCAGCCGGCGAGATCGGTGGTCAGGTGCTCCCACGCCTGCGCGACCGCCGGAGCCTGCGCCCCCGTCTGGGTGACGACCAGCGCACACTCGCCCCGGCGGTTGTAGATCTCCAGTGATCCGGTGCGACCCCACACTCCGTGGGGCCACGTGACCCAGCACTCGCCCACCAGGTCGAAATTGACCATGACGCGGGTGGAGCCCGCGGCCAGCACCATCTGCCCGCGATGCTCACGGGCGCCGTCGAGGCGATCCTGGCGCATCTGCATGCATCCCGGGGCCGCCGTCGCGAACGTCACGGTCAACCCCAGCCGGGCCGCGTGTTCGAGTGCCGCGATCACCGCGCGGGTCTCGAGGCGGACGGTGCGCCGGCAGTCGAGGTGGGGCAGGCTCGCCAGGCGTGCACCGCCGCCGTCGGTGAGTATCGCGTCCAGCTGGGCCACCTGGTCGTCACGGCGCGATGCAGTCGTGCTCACCCGTTGCGGCCCAGCGGAATTCTGGGCAGACGAATCCGACCCCGACCCGTCGAGGCCCGCGCCGCCGCCGTCGAGAGCCAGGGCCTCGAACGCCAGCCGGTCGGAGTTCTCGGTCAGATAGGTGGCGTGCGCGGTGTTGCCGCGATGGTCGAACAACCGCAGGGTCGGTGGAACATGGGCCGCCGGGTCGCTGAGCAAGGTCGACGACAGGCGAGAGGGGTTGAGCCGCAGAGCTATCCGATGGGAGTCGGCCCGGATCGGGCCGCCGACCGATACCGGGTCGTCGTGGACCCCGACCGCGTTCATGATCACCGGACCGGCGACCGTGACGCCGACGACCTGGGCCAGTCCCGGTAGCCGGGCCGCGACCGCCGGGACGTCGTGGTTCACCGAGGAGTCTCCGAATCCGGCTGTCCGCAGCAAGATCTCGAGATCGCTGCGGGCGGGCGGATCGTCCCCGGCGGAATCGGCCATGTCAGTAGACGTCGCGCAGGTAGCGATTCTCCGAGCGAAGGCCGTCGACGTAGCCGGCGGCCTGGTCGGCGTCGAGACCGCCGTGTTCGGCGACGATCTCGTGCAGCGCCGCGTCGACGTCATCGGCCATCGTCGCGGCGTCGCCGCAGACGTACAGGTGCGCGCCGGCCTCCAGCCAGGCGAACAGCTCTGCGCCGTGCTCGCGCATCCGGTCCTGGACGTACACCTTGTGTTCCTGATCGCGAGAGAACGCGAGATCGAGCCGATCCAACACACCACCGGCGACGAGCCGGTCGAGTTCCTCGGCATAGAGGTGGTCGTGCGCACGATGCTGATCACCGAAGAACAGCCAGTTGCTCCCGGTGGCGCCGGTCGCCGCCCGCTCGTGCAGGAAGGCCCGGAACGGCGCGATTCCCGTGCCCGGACCGATCATGACCGCCGCCACGTCGTCGGCGGGCAGACGGAATTTCTTGTTGGGGGAGACGAAGACGGGGACGGTGTCACCGGGGGCGCACCGGTCGGCGAGGTGTGTCGAGCAGACACCTCCGCGATCCCGGTCGGCGACGGTGTAGCGCACGGTGGCCATCGTGATGTGCACCGTGTCGCCGTGGACCCGGGGGCTCGACGAGATCGAGTACTCCCGATGGGCGAGCGGACTCAGCTCCTCGAGCAGTTCCTCGGGGGTCGGGGCGAAGGTCGGGTCGAGATCCAGGAGATCGAGGACGTCGAGGCCGTGCAGCCATGCGTCGAGCGCCTGCGGGTCGCCGGCATCGAGCAATCGCGACAACTCGGGGTGCCCGGTGCGATCGGCAACCGCTCGGACCAGGTACTTCGACGGTGCGGAGATCTCGTACCTGCTGGTCAGCGCCTCGCGCAGGGTGTAGGTGGCCTTGCGGTCGGCGATGATCTCGTCGCCGGCCGCGCCGAGTCGGTTGAGGAGGAGGTCGACGAGTTCCGGATCGTTGGCGGGCGCGATGCCGATTCCGTCGCCGGGCTCGTAGCTGATGCCGCTGTCACCGAGGTCGAGTTCGAGATGCCGGACCTCCTTGGCCGAGCCGGGGCCGGAGAGCAGCTCATTGGTCACGACGGTCGCCGGGTACGGATTGCGCCGGTTCCACGGCGAGCGGACTGCCTTGCCGGTGCGGCGCGCGGGGGATGCCGGTGCGGTGTCGACTGCGAGGCTGCTGCCGGTGGAGGCGGCGTCGTACATCGATGATCCTTCGGAGACGGTGTGCGGGTGCGTGCGCCGCGGGACAAACCGGCGGGCGACGCCACGGTACTACACTTAGGCAACCCTTACGAGGATCGCGATGTGTATCACGTGTACAGGATGCCGCTCGGTGCGGCGGACAGTGCCGGGAATGGATTCGACGGGCCCGCAGTTGAGGCATCTGCGACCGCGGTGATCGGGATTTTTCCCGGTGATGCCCTCCGTGGCATACTGGTCGGTCGAGTCCGGTTCCGGTTCACACCGTCGACAAGCGACGGTGACCCGGCGACCACAGAAAGGGACGTACCAGACATGAAGCAGGGAATTCACCCCGAGTACGCGACGACCACCGTCGTCTGCGGCTGCGGCAACACCTTCGAGACCCGCAGCACCGCTGCCAACGGTCGGATCAACGTCGAGGTGTGCTCGCAGTGCCACCCGTTCTACACGGGCAAGCAGAAGATCCTCGACACCGGCGGCCGCGTTGCCCGGTTCGAGAAGCGCTACGGCAAGCGCGCCAAGTAGACCACGCTGCGACGCCCGCCCGACGATTGTCGGGACGGGCGTCGCTGTGTTTCCGGTCCGTGTTCTTCCCGGTGCCGTTCTCTCCGGCGCCACTGCCCGCCGGTGTGCCGCCGGACGACAAGTGAGGTCGCCTTCATGAGTACGCAGAGTCCCTCGGCCATCGACGACATCCTCGCCGAGCACTCGGGCCTCGAACGTCAGCTGGCCGACCCCGCCCTGCACGACGACCCGGCCGCGGCCCGCAGGGTGGGCAAGCGATTCGCCGAGCTCGCGCCGGTCATGGCGACCTACACCAGGCTGCAGACGGCGCGCGACGATCTCGAGGCCGCCCGGGAACTGGCCGCGGACGACGCATCGTTCGCCGCCGAGATCCCCGCGCTCGAGGAGGCGGTCGACGAGCTCGACGCCACCCTGACCGACCTGCTGGCCCCGCGCGATCCCCACGACGCCGACGACGTGGTCCTGGAGATCAAATCCGGTGCCGGCGGCGAGGAGTCGGCGCTGTTCGCCTCGGACCTGGCCCGCATGTACCTCAAATACTGTGAGCGGCACGGCTGGAAGGCGCAGGTGCTCGGAGTCACCGAGTCCGATCTGGGCGGGTACAAGGAGGCCACGTTCTCCATCAAGTCGAAAGAGGCCGTCCGCGACGGGGTGTGGTCGCGTCTGAAGTTCGAGGGCGGCGTGCACCGCGTGCAGCGTGTGCCGGTCACCGAGTCGCAGGGACGCATCCACACGTCGGCGGCCGGGGTGTTGATCTACCCCGAGCCCGAAGAGGTCGCCGAGGTGACCATCGACGAGTCCGAACTCCGCATCGACGTCTATCGCTCGTCCGGCAAGGGCGGGCAGGGTGTGAACACCACCGACTCGGCGGTCCGGATCACCCACCTGCCCACCGGGATCGTCGTCACCTGCCAGAACGAACGCTCCCAGTTGCAGAACAAGGCCCGGGCGATGCAGGTCCTCGCCGCCCGGCTCCAGTCCGCGGCCGAGGAGGAGGCCGAGGCCGCCGCCGCGCAGGGGCGTGCCGCGCAGATCCGCACCGTCGACCGGTCCGAGCGGATCCGTACCTACAACTTCCCCGAGAACCGCATCACCGACCACCGCATCGGATACAAGGCCAACAACCTCGACGCGGTGCTCGCCGGCGACATGGACAACCTCCTCGACGCCCTCGTCGCCGCGGACCGGCAGGCCCGCATGGAAGCGGAATAGACCCCGTGACCGGAACGCCGACCCCGGTGTCGGACGAACTGCGCGCGGGGACCGCCTGTCTCGCCGCGGCCGGGATCGACTCCGCACGCCATGACGCCGACTGGCTGATGGCGCACGTGCTCGGGGTCGATGCGGGCCGCCTTGTCCTGATGGACGCGATCGACGATGCGCAGGCCCGCGCCTTCCGGTCCGCCGTCGAGCGGCGTGCCCGACGGATCCCGTTGCAGCACATCGTCGGGACCGCCGCGTTCGGCCCGGTGGAGCTCGCCGTCGGGCCGGGTGTGTTCATCCCCCGACCGGAGACCGAGTATCTCCTCGAATGGGCAGTCGACCGGCTCCGCGAGCGGCCCGGGTCGGCACTCGCAGCCGACTTCTGCAGCGGCAGTGGCGCATTGGCGATCGGTGTCGCGGCGATGAGTCCCGGGATCCGGGTGGTCGCGGTCGAGGCCGACGAGGACGCCCTGGTGTGGTTGCGCCGCAACGTCACCGACGCGGCGACGGTGGTCGGATCGCGGGTCGAGGTGGTCGCCGCGGACGTCACCGATCCCGAGCAGATCGCCGATTCCGTCCCGATGGGCAGTGTGTCGGTCCTCGTCACCAACCCGCCCTACGTCCCGCTGGATGCGGCGGTCGGACCCGAGGTCGCGCACGATCCGGCCCGCGCGGTCTTCGGCGGGGCCGACGGGATGTCGGTGATCGAGCCGATGGTGCCGGTCATCGCCCGCACACTGGCGCCCGGTGGCGTCGTCGGGATCGAACACGACGACACGACCGCGGATGCGGTGGTGGCGTGCCTGCACGCGCACGGCGACTTCGAGGACGTGACCCGGCACGCGGATCTGACGGGTCGGCCGCGGTTCGTGACGGCGCGCCGACGGTAGGCCGGGGGCACCGGGCACGGCATGGCAGGATGATCGCGTGAGCACTGTTTTCGACTGCAACGATCCACAGAACCGCTCGTCGGGGATTCGGGCGGCGGTCGGGGCGGCGAAGGCCGGACGGCTGATCGTGATGCCCACCGACACGCTCTACGGAGTCGGTTGCGACGCCTTCAATTCCGACGCCGTCGGCGCCCTCCTGGCTGCCAAGCACCGTGGACGCGACATGCCGGTCCCGGTACTGGTGGGTTCCTGGCATTCGATCGACGGACTGGTCCTGTCGGTCCCGCAGCCCGCGCGTGATCTGATCGAGGCGTTCTGGCCCGGCGGTCTGAGTCTGGTTGTCCGGCAGGCGCCCTCGCTGGCGTGGGACCTCGGGGACACCGACGGGACCGTCATGCTGCGGATGCCCCTGCACCCGGTCGCGATCGACGTGCTGCGCGAGGTGGGCCCGATGGCGGTCTCGAGCGCCAACGTCTCGGGACGCCCGCCGGCGACGACCGCCGACGAAGCGCGCGAACAACTCGGCGACGAGGTCTCGGTCTATCTCGACGGTGGCCCGGCGCCGGCCGCGCAGGCGTCGACGATCGTCGATGTCTCCGGGCCGAGTCCGCGCATCCTGCGTGAGGGCGCCGTCTCGACCGACGCGGTCGCCGACGTACTCGACACCGACCCGGCCTCGCTGCTCGCGGAGCCATGAGTCCGGACGCGCCGGAGTTCGGACCACACGGCTTCGAGGCGGGCGACGCCCCGACCGGTGACGCCGCGGTCGATGCCCTGCTGGGCCGCGAGGTGGATCGTCGCCGCGACACGCTCCAGCTGCTCGCCGGCGAGACCGAGCCGACGCCGGGGGTGCGAGCCGCGATGGCGTCGGTCTTCGACGCGAAGTATGCGGAGGGTTACCCCGGGACGCGGTACCACGGCGGATGCGACGTGGTCGACGAACTCGAAGAGCTCGCGATCACCCGCGCCCGGGCGCTGTTCGACGCCGAGTACGTCAACGTCCAGCCACTGTCGGGGAGCGCGGCCAATCTCGCCGTGTACGCCGGCTTCGCCCAGCCCGGGGATCCGGTGCTCGCGCTGCGCCTCGAACACGGCGGCCACCAGACACATGGTTCGCGGGCGAACTTCTCCGGCCGATGGTTCTCGCCGCTGCACTACGAGGTGCGCCCGGACGACGAACTCGTCGACTACGACCAGGTCCGTGATCTCGCCCTGGTGCACCGGCCCCGGATCCTGGTCGCCGGGGCGGCGTCGTATTCGCGCACGTTCGATTTCGCGGCACTGCGCGAGATCGCCGATGAGGCCGAGTGCATCCTGTGGGTCGACGCCGCGCACCTCGCCGGGCACATCGCCGCCGGCCTGCTCCCGTCACCGGTGCCGTACGCCGACATCGTCACCCTGTCGACCAACAAGGTGATCCGGGGCCCACGCGGCGGTGTCGTCCTCGCCCGTGCCGAGCACGGCGAGGCGCTGCGCAAGGCGGTCTTCCCGTTCGTGCAGGGCGGCCCGGCGATGCACACCGTGGCCGCGAAAGCGGTGGCCTGCGCGGAGTCGGGGACCGACGAGTTCGCCGGGTACGCGCGCCGCACCGTGGACAACGCCCGGGGTCTCGCCGGCCAGCTCGCGGCCCGGGGCGCCCGGGTGGTGTCCGGGGGGACCGACATCCACCTCGCCGTCATCGACGTGAGCGGCTTCGGTATCTCCGGGATGGAGGCGCAGTACCGGCTCGGCGCGGCCGGCATCGTCGTCGACAAGGCCGTCCTGCCGTTCGAGACCCGACCCGTCTCCGAGGGTTCGGCGATCCGGATCGGTACGCCGGTCGTCACCGAGCGGGGCATGACCCCCGCCATGCATCCGCCGATCGCCGACGCGATGGTCGCCGCGATGACGACGGACGATCGTGAGACGCACCGGCGGATCCGTCGCGAGATCGCCGAACTGGCCTACGGGTAGCGTGGTCGCAATGTTCGAGACCCTGCCCCGCCGGACGCCGGTGGTGACGCGATGACCGGTGCCGCACCGGTGTTGCTCGCCGCCTCGGACGGGGGAGGGACGGGCGTGCCTCTGCGCGAGCTCCTGCTCGTGGGTCTGACCGCCGCGGCGATGACGTATCTGCTGACCTCCGCGGTCCGCGTCTTCGCCATCCGCGCCGGTGCGGTCGCCGTACCGCGAGTCCGCGACGTGCACGTGATCCCGACGCCCCGCCTCGGTGGGCTCGGGATGTTCGGGGGAGTGGTCGCGGGTATCGCCCTGGCCGCCAACCTCCCGGCGCTCAACCGCGGGTTCGCCTACACCACCGACATGACGGCGGTGATCGCCGCCGGCACGGTCATCGTCCTCGTCGGCGTCGTCGACGACCGCTGGGGGCTGGACGCGCTGACGAAGTTCGTCGGACAGCTGACCGCGGCGGGAGTGCTGGTGCTGCTCGGCATCAGCTGGCTGCAGCTCTACATCCCGTTCGCCGACATCGGCACGCTCGTGCTCGACCCGCTGCAGGCCGGTCTGCTGACTGTCGCGATCACGGTCGCGACGATCAACGCGATCAACTTCGTCGACGGGCTCGACGGTCTCGCCGCCGGACTGGGCCTCATCGCGGCGGCCGCGATCTGCATGTTCTCCCTGGGTCTGTTGCGCGACCAGGGGGGCGATGTCAGCTACTACCCGCCGGCCCTCATCTCGATGGCGCTGGCCGGTGCGTGCCTCGGCTTCTTGCCGCACAACTTCTCTCCCGCAAGGATTTTCATGGGCGACTCGGGTGCGATGCTGATCGGGCTGCTGCTCGCCGCGGCATCCACGAGCGCGTCCGGCCGCATCGCCGTCAATGCCTACGGCCCGGCGGACATCTTCACCCTGTTGTCCCCGCTGATCCTCGTCGCCGCCGTCGTCTTCATCCCGATGCTCGACATGTTGTTGGCGGTGATCCGGCGGACCCGGGCCGGGGTGGGCTTCTACACCCCGGACAAGATGCACCTGCACCACCGGCTGCTCGAGCTCGGGCACTCGCAGCGTCGCGTCGCGCTGATCATCTACCTGTGGGTGGGGGTCCTGGCGTTCTCGGCGGCGGCGAGCACGCTGTTCCCGCTCTCGGTCGTCGCCCCGGCCTTCGGAGCGGGACTCGTGGTCGCCATGCTGGTCACGATGGCGCCGCGGCTGCACCGGCGCTTCGCCGAACTCCGTACGGCCACCAAGGCCTATCGCTGAGCAGGTGAGCGGGACCTGGCGTTTGCCGAGAATGCTTCCGCTGGGCCTAAGGTAAGGAAACCGTAAATACTGGTGTACTATCGCCCGTAGTAGTCAGTGGGAGCCAGATCCGGACACAAAGCCCCGGTTCCGTCTCTTGCCACGTATACCCCCCGGTGAGACGCCAGGAATGGTGTTGGTAGGGTCACACCAAACGCGAGCTGACGCCCAGCGGCCATGTGTTGCTGCACGCACGCGGGTGCCCCGTGCCATCGGTATGGAGTAGGAGAGCTGAGGAGAGGGACATGACCGCATCTGCCCCTGATTCGGCCCCCGTCTATCCGCAGGCGCCGACCGGACTCCGCCGTCCCGCGCTCATCGCGGGCGGGTTCATCGTGGTCGTCGCCGCCGTCTCGCTCGCCGTCGGGCATCCGCTCTTCGCGGTCTTCTTCCTGCTCGGTGTCGCCGGCATCTTCGTCAACGCGATCCTCGTCCGACGCGCAGTCGACGTCGTGGTCGCCGACGAGAACCCTCGTAAGACCGCACTTGCTCTCAACTCCGCCATGCGACTCGGTGCCATCACGGCGCTCGCGCTGCTGGCGGCTTTTCTGGTCCAACCCGACGGGTTGGGCGCGATGTTCGGACTCGCCATCGGCCAAGTGGTCTTGGTGCTGAACACGGTCATTCCGGTGATGAAAGGACTTCGTAGCCAACCATGACGACCGCCTTCAACCTTGCCGCAGAGGATGGCGAACCGGCCATCCAGGTGGGTCATTACACCAAGTTCGAACTGTTCGGACTGACCTTCAACCTGGAGACCATCATCGCGACGGCGCTGGCCGCGGCGATCCTGCTCGCGCTGGCCTTCTACCTGAAGTCGAAGGTCACCTCGACCGGTGTGCCGTCGGGTGTGCAGCTGTTCTGGGAGGCCATCACCATCCAGATGCGTGGTCAGGTCGAGAGTGCCATCGGCATGAAGATCGCCCCGTACGTCCTCCCGCTCGCGGTCTCGCTCTTCACCTTCATCCTGATCTCCAACTGGCTGTCGATCCTGCCGGTGCAGGTCGGTCACCACGAGATCCTCAAGCCGCCCGCCGCGGACGTGAACTTCGCCTATGCCCTCGCGATCTTCGTCTTCGTCTGGTACCAGATCGCCGGCTTCCGGGCACGCGGCCTGCTGGGTCACCCCAAGCGAATCATCAAGGGCCACGTCGCATTCCTCGCGCCGATCAACGTGATCGAGGAATTCACCAAGCCGATCTCGCTGTCGCTGCGACTCTTCGGCAACGTCTTCGCCGGCAGCATGATGGTCGCCCTGATCGCCCTGTTCCCGCCGTACATCATGTGGGCGCCCAACGCGATCTGGAAGTCCTTCGAACTCTTCGTCGGTCTGATCCAGGCGTTCATCTTCGCGCTGCTGACGATCCTCTACTTCTCGCAGTCGATGGAGACCGAGGATCACTGACCGCCCGGACCGGGCACCCGCGCGGGGCAACTCACGACCGCGCCCACAACCGAACATGACGACCTGCTCCGGCACCTGTCGGCGCAACCAGAGACCTGACACACCAGATGTCAGCAACGAAAGGGAAATATCACAATGGATCCAATGATTGGCCTCGGCGCACTCATCGGTGGCGGCCTGATCATGGCCGGTGGCGCCGTCGGTGCCGGTATCGGTAACGGTCTGGCCGGTAGCCAGCTGATCGCCGGTATCGCCCGTCAGCCCGAGGCACAGGGTCGCCTGTTCACCCCGTTCTTCATCACCGTCGGTCTGGTCGAGGCGGCCTACTTCATCAACCTGGCCTTCATGGCGCTCTTCGTGTTCGCCACCCCGATCAGCGCCGGCTGATCGTCGCTCTCCCTTTTGTCGCCGAGTAGAAACGACACCTCACCACAATGACGCTTGCTGCAGAGAACTTCCTGCTCCCGAATGGAACGTTCTTCGTTGTCCTGCTCATCTTCGTGATTTTGCTGCTGGTCATCCGCAAGTTCGTGGTTCCGCCGATCCAGCAGGTCCTCGAGGAGCGGGACGCGATGATCCACCGCACCGTGGAGGACAACCGGACCGCCGCCGCCGAATTCGAGGATGCGGACGTGCAGTTCCGTTCGCTCCTCAAAGAGGCGCGCGGTGAGGCCACCGCCAAGCGCGACGATGCTCGCGCCCAGGGTCGTGAACAGCTGAACGAGATGAAGCATGCAGCGACCGCCGAGGCCGACGCCGCCCTGCAGTCGACCAGCTCCGAGCTGGCGGCGCAGGGTGAGCAGGCCGCCTCGACGGCTGCAGCTGATGTGGACGCACTTGCCAAGACACTTGCGGCGCGTGTGCTCGGTGTCGACTCGGCAACTCTTTCCGATACCCGATCGACGAGCGGAGCGGTGAACTGATCATGGCTGCCAACACTGAGACCGAGTCCGACCAGGGCCCCATCGGCACCTGGCTCCACGACATCGGTGCTGCGTTCGACCCCGCGATCTTCATCGCTCAGCTCTTCGGCTTCGCGGTCATCATCTTCCTGCTGTGGAAGTACGTCCGCCCGCCGGTGCAGAAGATGATGCGGGATCGACAGGAGACCGTCCGTCAGCAGCTCGCCGAGAGTGCGGCTGCCGCCAAGCGCGTCGACGACGGCAAGCAGGCACGTGAGAAGGCCGTCGCCGAGGCCAAGGCCGAGGCCGAGCAGATGCAGAAGGACGCCGCGGCCGATGCCGAGGCGATCACCTCCGACATCCGCGCCCAGGCTGATCACGAGGTCAAGCGCATCTCCGAGCACGGCCGCAACCAGGTCGCCCTGGTGCGTGCCAACCTGGTCCGTCAGTTGCGGACCGACCTCGGACTCACCGCCGTCGACAAGGCCGGCGAACTGGTGCGCAACCACCTGGCCGACGACTCGGCCCAGGCGGCCAGCGTCGACCGGGTGATCGACGAACTCGAGGAGATGTCGGCGGGTTCGTCGAACGCGGTCGCCTCGAGCGCCTCGCTCGTCGGTCTACACGCCATGCGTGCGGCCAGCCGTGATGCCGCACTGGCCGTCTCCGAGCAATTCGATTCGGCGGCACTCGATCTCGACGGGTCGGCGCTCGCCGCCGCGTCGGGTGACCTCACCGCGGCGATCAACTTCCTCGGCGAGAACCCGGTGCTGCGCAAGCGTCTGGTCGAGGACGACGAGAACCCCGAGGGCAAGAAGGCCCTGGTGCACCGCCTGTTCGACGGCAAGGTCGCCCCGGTGGTCGTCGAGGTGCTCGCGACCGCCTCGAGTCAGCGGTGGTCGTCGTCGAGCGACTTCGTCGTCGGTCTGCGCCGCCAGAACTCCCTGATCGTGCTCACCGCCGCCGAACGCGACGGGGTCATCGAGCAGGTCGAGGACGAGCTCTTCCGTGTGAGCCGAGTCCTCGAGGCCAACCCGCAGCTCTCCTCGCTGCTGTCGGACCACGGCAAGGACGCCGACAAACGCGTCGACCTGCTCCAGAAGCTGGTCGGCGACAAGGTCGGCACCCACACCTGGACGTTGCTGTCCTCGACCGTGCGCCTGCTGCACGGCCAGGCCGCGGACGTCGCGGTCGATCAGCTCGCCGAGCTGGCCGCCGCCCGTCGTGGCGAGTCGGTCGCCCACGTGGTGTCCGCCTCACCGCTGTCGGACGCCCAGATCGATCGCCTGTCGAGCGTGCTCGGCGGAATCTACGGTCGGACCATCTCGGTGCAGACCGAGATCGCGCCGGAGCTGCTCGGCGGTCTCCGGATCAGCGTCGGCGACGAGGTCATCGACGCCGATGTCGCGACGCGACTGGCCAAGGCCGCGGAAACACTGCCGCGCTGACGAGCTCCTCACCCGACCACCCGAACCCACGAAGCCCCAGAGCTCAGACCTTTGAGTCTCAGAGCCACATCAAGGAAAGACGAGAACCCATGGCGGAGTTGACGATCTCACCAGACGAGATCAAGGGAGCGATCGAGCAGTACGTCTCGTCGTTCGAAGCCGAAGCGTCGCGCGACGAGGTCGGCATCATCACCGATACCTCGGACGGCATCGCTCACGTCAGCGGCCTTCCGAGCGCAATGGCCAATGAGCTCCTCGAGTTCCCGGGCGGCGTCCTCGGCGTCGCACTGAACCTCGACGAGGACGAGATCGGCGCCGTCATCCTGGGTGACTACGAGTCCCTGGAAGAAGGCCAGCAGGTCAGCCGTACCGGCGACGTGCTCTCCGTCCCCGTCGGCGACGCGTTCCTCGGACGCGTGGTCAACCCGCTGGGCGCCCCGATCGACGGTCAGGGCGACATCGAGGCCGACGAGCAGCGCGTCCTCGAGCTGCAGGCCGCGTCGGTGCTCGAGCGCCAGCCGGTCGAGGAGTCCCTCGCCACCGGTATCAAGGCCATCGACGCCATGACCGCCATCGGCCGCGGACAGCGTCAGCTCGTCATCGGCGACCGCAAGACCGGCAAGACCGCGGTCTGCATCGACGCGATCCTCAACCAGAAGGCCAACTGGGAGACCGGCGACCCCTCCAAGCAGGTCCGCTGCATCTACGTCGCCATCGGTCAGAAGGGTTCGACCATCGCGGGCGTCAAGTCGGCGCTCGAAGAGGCCGGCGCGATGGAGTACACCACCATCGTCGCGGCTCCCGCGTCCGACTCGGCCGGCTTCAAGTGGCTCGCCCCGTACACCGGCTCGGCCATCGGCCAGCACTGGATGTACCAGGGCAAGCACGTCCTCATCGTGTTCGACGACCTGACCAAGCAGGCCGAGGCCTACCGCGCGATCTCGCTGCTGCTGCGTCGTCCGCCGGGCCGCGAGGCATACCCCGGTGACGTCTTCTACTTGCACTCCCGTCTGCTGGAGCGTTGCGCGAAGCTGTCCGACGAACTCGGTGGCGGTTCGATGACCGGCCTGCCGATCATCGAGACCAAGGCCAACGACGTCTCGGCCTTCATCCCGACCAACGTCATCTCGATCACCGACGGACAGGTGTTCCTGGAGTCGGACCTCTTCAACAAGGGCGTCCGTCCCGCCATCAACGTCGGCACCTCGGTGTCGCGCGTCGGTGGTGCCGCACAGACCAAGGGCCTCAAGAAGGTCTCGGGTTCGCTGCGTCTGGAGCTGGCCCAGTTCCGCGAGCTGGAGGCCTTCTCGGCCTTCGCCTCCGACCTCGACGACGCGTCGAAGGCGCAGCTCGAGCGCGGTGCCCGGTGGGTCGAGATGCTCAAGCAGGACCAGTACAGCCCCTTCTCGGTCGAGGACCAGATCGTCTCGATCTACCTCTGCGGTGAGGGCCACTACGACTCGGTCCCGGTCGACGACGTGCGCAACTTCGAGACCCAGCTGCTGAGCCACCTGCACCACAACGCGACCGGTGTCTACGACTCGATCGCCGGCGGCAAGGTGCTCACCGACGACCAGGCCGAGGCCCTGATCGCCGAGACCAACAAGTTCAAGAACGGCTACCTCACCCACGACGGCCGTCGTGTCGTCAACGAGGCCGAGGCCGAGGCGATGGATGCCGACAACGTCGAGAACGAAGAGATCAAGATCCGCAAGTGATCTCACTCGTCAACGGACATCGCGAAAAGGAAGGGGTGAGGGCTCATGGCCAGCATTCGTGAGCTGCGCTCACGCATCCGGTCGGTCCAGTCGACCAAGAAGATCACCAAGGCTCAGGAGCTGATCGCGACCTCGCGTATCACCAAGGCCCAGGGACGGGTGGCCGCGGCCAAGCCGTACTCGCAGGAGATGACCGCCGTGCTCTCGGAGCTGGCGAGCAACTCGGGATCGCTGGACAACCCGCTGCTCAACGAGCGGGAGAACCCGAAGCGCGCCGCGATCCTGGTCGTGACCAGTGACCGCGGAATGTGTGGCGGTTACAACGCCAACGTGCTCAAGGCGACCCGCGAGCTCATCGCACTCCTGCGCGACGAGGGCAAAGAGGCGGTCCTGTTCGTGATGGGCCGCAAGGGTGTCGGGTTCTTCAGCTTCCGTGGTCTGGAGATCTCGGACTCGTGGACGGGCTTCTCGGAGTCCCCGCAGTACTCCGATGCCGCGACCGCGACCAGCTTCCTGGTGGATCTCTTCCAGGCCGGTTCGGGCACCGAGGTCGATCGTCCGGAAGGTGACGGCAAGCTCGAGGGCGTCGACGAGCTCCATCTGGTCTACACCCGCTTCCAGTCGATGCTGGCGCAGGTGCCCGAGGTCCGGCGGGTCGCCCCGCTGGTCGTCTCCGAAGACGATGACTCGTCCGACGACACGCCGTCGCGCAACTACACCTTCGAGCCCGGGGCCGAGACACTGCTCGACGCGCTGCTGCCGAAGTACGTGGCGACGCGGGTCTACGCGGCACTGCTGGATTCGTCGGCTTCGGAATCGGCCGCGCGCCGTACCGCGATGAAGGCCGCGACCGACAACGCCGAGGAACTGTCCAAGTCGTTGTCGCGCGAGGCCAACCAGCTCCGCCAGGCCCAGATCACCCAGGAAATCAGCGAGATCGTCGGCGGCTCGAGCGCACTGGCGAACTAGCCGTCTGCGCCAGACGAGCCCGGATCGACGAGAACCCATACTTCGATAAAGAGGAAGTGACCCAAGCACCATGACCGCAGCAGTAGAAACCCCCTCCGCGAAGTCGGCGGGTTCCGCCGACGGGCGGGTCGTCCGCATCATCGGCCCCGTGGTCGACGTCGAGTTCCCGCGGGGCTCGATTCCTGAACTGTTCAACGCCCTCCACGCCGAGGTCGCCCTCTCCTCGGTCGCCAAGACGCTGACCCTCGAGGTCGCCCAGCATCTCGGTGACAACCTGGTGCGCACCATCTCGATGCAGCCGACCGACGGCCTGGTCCGCGGCGCGGCTGTGTCCGACACCGGCAAGTCGATCGTCGTGCCGGTCGGTGACGTCGTCAAGGGTCACGTCTTCAACGCCCTCGGTGACTGCCTCGACAGCCCGGGCCTCGGCCGCGACGGCGAGCAGTGGAGCATCCACCGCAAGCCGCCGGCCTTCGACGAGCTCGAGGGCAAGACCGAGATCCTCGAGACCGGCATCAAGGTCATCGACCTGCTGACCCCGTACGTCAAGGGCGGCAAGATCGGTCTGTTCGGTGGTGCGGGCGTCGGCAAGACCGTCCTCATCCAGGAGATGATCACGCGTATCGCGCGTGAGTTCTCCGGCACCTCGGTGTTCGCCGGCGTTGGCGAGCGCACCCGTGAGGGCACCGACCTCCACCTCGAGATGGAGGAGATGGGCGTTCTCCAGGACACCGCCTTGGTGTTCGGCCAGATGGACGAGCCGCCGGGTACGCGTATGCGCGTGGCTCTCTCGGCGCTGACCATGGCGGAGTACTTCCGCGATGTGAAGCACCAGGACGTGCTGCTCTTCATCGACAACATCTTCCGCTTCACGCAGGCCGGCTCGGAGGTCTCGACCCTCCTCGGTCGTATGCCGTCCGCGGTCGGTTACCAGCCGACCCTGGCCGACGAGATGGGTGAGCTCCAGGAGCGCATCACCTCGACGAAGGGTCGCTCGATCACCTCGCTGCAGGCGATCTACGTCCCCGCCGACGACTACACCGACCCGGCGCCGGCCACCACGTTCGCTCACCTCGATGCGACCACCGAGCTCTCGCGTCCGATCTCGCAGCTGGGTATCTACCCCGCCGTGGACCCGCTGACCTCGACCTCGCGCATCCTCGAGGCGTCGATCGTGGGCGACGAGCACTTCCGCGTCGCCAACGAGGTCAAGCGCATCCTGCAGAAGTACAAGGAGCTGCAGGACATCATCGCCATCCTCGGTATGGACGAGCTCTCCGAAGAGGACAAGGTCACGGTGCAGCGCGCGCGCCGTATCCAGAAGTTCCTCGGCCAGAACTTCCTCGTCGCCGAGAAGTTCACCGGCCAGAAGGGCTCGGTCGTCCCGCTCGCCGACACCATCGAGGCCTTCGACCGTGTCGCCAAGGGCGAGTTCGACCACCTGCCCGAGCAGGCGTTCAACAGCTGCGGTGGACTCGACGACGTGGAGGCCGCCGCCGCCAAGATCAGCGGAAAGTAGCGATTCGCCATGGCTGAGAAGTCCTTCCACGTGGAGGTTGTCTCCGCGGATCAGAGCCTGTACTCGGGAGAGGCCACGTTCGTGATCGCGCAGACCACCGTCGGTGAGCTGGGTGTCCTGGCCAACCACGAGCCGCTCCTGGGCCAGCTGGTCCCGGGTGGCTTCGTGGTCATCGTCGAGGAGAACGGCAACCGTCGTGCGGCTGCGGTCGAGGGCGGGTTCCTCTCCGTCACCGGCGAGGCCGTGACGGTGCTGGCGGAGTCTGCCGACTGGGCTGACGACGTCGACGTCAACGCGGAGAAGACCGCGCTCGACGAGGCGGAGCCGGATTCGCCGGAGTACCACCGTGCTCACGCGCGTCTGACTGCGGCACAACACCTTTCACGCTAGAACGGCCCGCGCGAGCGGTCTGGGTTCAACAAGCGGCCTCGGCCGGCCATCGGGAGAGATCCGATGGCCGGCCGAGGCCGTTTGGCGTGTCATGTGCGGGTTCTGGCATGCTTGTCATCACAGCCCCCTGTCCCGCGTGTGCGCAGCCCGAGCCGTCTTGAGCCCTACCGGGTTCGACGCTTTCGCCCGCACGCGGTGACTGCACGAAGGAGTAGGTGATGTCGCTGGCGGTCGTGTTGCTCAGTGTGCTGCTGGCGGTGGCGGTCCTGTTGTGCGCCTTCTTGACGATTCGTCTCGCCCAGCTCCGGCGTGCCGGCACGCCGGTCCTGCTGCGCACCGTGCCCGCCGCGGTCGACGAGGGATGGCGGCACGGCACCGTGCACTACAGCGATCACTCGCTCCGGTACTACCGCCTCACGTCCCTGAAACCGGGACCGAACGTGACGTTCGCCCGACAGGGCATGGAGATCTCCGGTCGTCGAGCGCCGGAGGGGACCGAGACCGAGATCCTCGACGGGATGCTCATCCTGCAGGTGCAGTCGGCCGGCCAGGCCGACGACGATTACGAACTGGCGATGGGCCCGGGTGCGGTGACCGCGTTCCAGTCCTGGCTGGAATCCCGGCAGTCCGCGCGATCGCAGCGGCGCAAGAGCGCCTAGGACTCGCTCTTCGAGGCCGGCCGCTGTCGGCTACCGCCCGGAACCCACTTGACGTCACCGGGTGAGTCCGCGCCTTGCTGGTCGCCTCCCGCGGTGGGGCGAGTGCGGTTCGCGACCCGCGACAGGATGAACAGCAGGTCGGACAACCGGTTGAGGTACTTGGCCGGCAAGACGCTCGTGTCGTCCGGATGAGCCGACACCGCAGCCCACGCCGACCGTTCCGCTCGCCTGGTCACCGTTCGTGCCTGGTGCAACAGGGCGGCAAGGGGTGTGCCGCCCGGCAGGATGAAGGAGTCCAGCGCGGGCAGCTCGGCGCCGAAGGCGTCGCACCACCGCTCGAGTGCGTCGATGTAGTCCTGCGCGATGCGCAACGGCGGGTACTGGGGATAGTCGACGACGGGTGTCGACAGGTCGGCTCCGGCGTCGAAGAGATCGTTCTGGACGGTAGTGAGGACCGCTCGGATGTCGTCGGGTACCTCGCCGCCGAGTGCCAGGGCGAGACCGATGGTGGCATTCGCCTCGTCGCAGTCGGCGTAGGCGACCACGCGCGGATCGGTCTTGGGAACCCGGGAGAAGTCGCTCAGTCCGGTGGAGCCGTCGTCACCGGTCCGGGTGTAGATCCTCGTCAGGTGTACCGCCATGCGTCGAATGTACTGCGCGATGGCCGGGTGGCCCGACGCGCGGTCTCGGACGTGCGGGGTCGGACCCACTGGGCCGGGGGCCGCGAACCCGGGCGGTTAAGGTGGCAGGCGTGAGCGATCGGTTTCTGGTGTCCGGGGGAGCGCGTCTGTCCGGCGAGGTGGCAGTGGGTGGCGCGAAGAACAGCGTCCTGAAACTCATGGCCGCGGCCCTCCTCGCCGAGGGGACGACCGTGCTGACCAATGCACCCGAGATCGCCGACGTCCCGCTGATGGCCGACGTGCTCCGCGGTCTGGGTGCGGTCGTCGAGATGGAGGGCGAGACGGTCACCATCACCGCTCCTGCCGAGCCGAAATTCCACGCCGATTTCGCGGCGGTCCGTCAGTTCCGCGCCTCGGTCTGCGTCCTCGGCCCGTTGATGGCGCGGTGCCATCGCGCGGTCGTCGCGCTGCCCGGTGGCGACGCGATCGGCTCGCGGCCGCTCGACATGCATCAGGCGGGTCTGCGCGCGCTCGGCGCCACGAGCACCATCGAGCACGGTTGTGTGGTGGCCGAGGCCGACACCCTGGTCGGCGCTCCGATCGCGCTGGAGTTCCCGTCGGTGGGTGCGACCGAGAACATCCTCATGGCCGCGGTGCTCGCCGAGGGACAGACCACCATCGACAACGCCGCGCGTGAGCCCGAGATCGTCGACCTCTGCGTGATGCTGCAGCAGATGGGCGCACAGATCGACGGTGCCGGCACCTCGACCCTGACCGTCGTCGGTGTCGACCGACTGCATCCGACGACCCACCGGGTGGTCGGGGACCGCATCGTCGGCGCGACCTGGGGTATCGCGGCCGCGATGACCCGCGGTGACGTCACCGTGCGCGGCGTGAAACCCGAACACCTGCAGTTGGTTCTGAACAAACTGGGCGATACCGGGGCCGTGGTCGACACCTTTGACGACGGCTTCCGGGTCCGGCACGACCGCCGGCCCACCGCCGTCAACGTGTCCACCCTGCCGTTCCCCGGCTTTCCCACCGATCTGCAACCGATGGCGATCGGTCTGGCCGCGATCTCCGACGGCATGTCGGTCATCACCGAGAACGTCTTCGAGGCCCGCTTCCGCTTCGTCGAGGAGATGGTCCGTCTCGGGGCCGACGCCCGGACCGACGGCCACCACGCGGTCATCCGCGGGATCGACCGCCTGTCGAGCGCGCCGGTCTGGTGCTCGGACATCCGCGCCGGCGCCGGCCTCGTGCTGGCCGGGCTCGTCGCCGACGGGGTGACCGAGGTGCACGACGTCGAGCACATCGATCGCGGATACCCCCACTTCGTGGAGATCCTGCGCAGTCTCGGCGGCGAGATCGAGCGCGTGCGCGACTGAACCCTGTCCGATCGGACAGGTGCCGGCCCGTCCGACCGGGTGCACTGTAGTCGAGTACGGGCAGGACCCCTTGTCCCGGTTGTGATCTGGGCGACATTCTCGTTGTGACAGACCCAACCGTCACAAGGAGTTCACCACCATGGCCATTGAGCTGAACCAGATCTGGGACTTCCCGATCAAGGAGTTCCACCCGTTCCCGAAGGCGAAGCTGGGTGTCGGCGCGCACGACATGCTCGGTGTCGAGGCCAAGGATCTGGGCATGACCCGCGCACTGCTGATGACCACGGGGCTGCGCGGTTCCGGGATCATCGAGGAGCTGATCGGCAAGATCGAGTACCAGGGCGTCGACGTCGTCCTCTACGACCAGGTGGAGTCCAACCCCAAGGACTACAACTGCATGGACGCCGCGGCCCTCTACCAGTCGGAGAAGTGCGACGGCATCATCTCGGTGGGCGGCGGTTCCAGTCATGATGCCGCCAAGGGCGCCCGCATGGTCATCGCGCACGACGGCCGCAACATCAACGAGTTCGAGGGCTTCTCCAAGGCGACCAACAAAGAGAACCCCAAGCACATCGCGGTCTCGACCACGGCCGGCACGGGGTCGGAGACCTCCTGGGCGTACGTCATCACCGACACCTCGGACATGAACAAGCCGCACAAGTGGGTGGCGTTCGACGACACGTGTCTCGTCGACCTGGCGATGGACGACCCGCTGCTCTACTACACGTGCCCCGAACACTTCACCGCGTTCTGTGGCTTCGACGTGCTGGCCCACGCGAGCGAGCCGTACGTCTCGCGTCTGGACTTCGCGCCGTCACTGGGCAATGCCAAGTACTCGATCGAGCTGATCCGCGACCATCTGCGCACCGCCGTGTACGACCCGCGGAACCTGGCGGCCCGCACCGGGATGATGTACGCGCAGTACATCTCCGCGCAGGCGTTCAACTCCGGCGGTCTCGGTCTCGTGCACTCGCTGTCGCATGCGGTGAGCGCGTTCTACGACAGCCATCACGGGCTGAACAACGCCATCGCCCTGCCCCGCGTCTGGGAGTACAACCTGCCGTCTCGCTACGAGCGTTACGCCGAGATCGCCGCGCTGCTCGGTGTCGACACGTCGAAGATGACGACGGTCCAGGCCGCCGACGCCGCCGTGGAGGAGGCCATCCGCCTCGGCAAGGACCTCGGTATCCCGGACAACTTCGGTCAACTGTCGACGAGCAGCTACGACAAGAACCGCATGAACACCGGCAAGTACGAGGGCCGCGGCGAGACCATGGACACCTCGGACAAGCAGATCCGCGCCATCGCCGAGCACATGATGGACGACTGGTGCACGCCGGGCAACCCGCGTGAGAGCACCGTCGAATCGCTGATCCCGATGGTGGCGCACGCCTTCACCGGCAGCTACTGATCCGTCCTGCCCGCCCGCCTGATCCGAACCCGCCCGATCCGAGAGCCACAGGCCGACAAGGAGTCCGACATCCGATGACGCACGTCTGCGCACCTCGGGAAACGCCCGAGGACATCACCCGGGACACCCCGGACAGCCGTTCCTTCCCGTCCGTGGAGGAGCTGACCGACGCGCTGGGTGGGCAGGGCTATCTGATCGGTCCGGAACTGGCGGTCGTCGTCCATCTCGCGACACTCCTCGACCGGCCCCTCCTGCTGGAGGGGCCGGCCGGGGTCGGCAAGACGGAGCTGGCGAAAGCGCTGGCGGCGGCGTCGGGGCGCGAGCTCGTCCGGCTGCAGTGTTATGAGGGTCTCGACGAGTCGCGCGCCCTCTACGAATGGGACTACGCGCGACAGCTTCTCCATGTGCAGATGCTGCGCGATCGGATCAGTGTCGAACTCGCTGCCGAGACGACCCTCTCGGCCGCCAGTTCGGCGCTGGCGCGTGCCGAGGTCGGCGTCTACACCGAGGACTTCCTGGTGGCCCGGCCGCTGATGGCGGCCATCACGTCGCCGTCGCCGACGGTCCTGCTCGTCGACGAGATAGACCGCACCGACGAGGCGATGGAGGCGGTCATGCTCGAGGTCCTCGCCGAGCGTCAGGTGACCGTCCCCGAACTCGGGACGTTCACCGCCCGATCGTCGCCGTGGGTCATCCTGACCTCCAACGACACCCGCGAACTCTCGCCGGCGCTCAAGCGTCGCTGCCTGCACTTCCAGGTCGACTACCCGGACCCGCAGACCGAGCGGGACATCGTCGCGGTCCGTGCGCCCGACGTCGAGGAAGCGATCATCGGTGAGGTGGTCGATCTCGCGCGTCGTCTCCGGGACCTCCCGTTGCGCAAGAGTCCGTCCATTGCAGAGGTGATCGACGCGGCGCGAGCCGCCTCCTACCTCGGCGCACGCGACGGGCAACCGGGAAGACCGATCGGCGCGGATGACCACAGTGCTCTGCTCGCCCTGCTCGTGAAGTTCGGCTCCGACGGTGAGATCGCCCGGCGCGCACTGTCCGCCGGCGCCGACTCCGGTGGATCAACGGCGGTCGGGTCGCCCGTCGGGGTCGACGGGACGACGCCCGGCGGGTCGGTGACCGCCCGTGCGTTCGGTGCCGGGCGTGCCCGCAGTGCGGGTGGCCGCCCGGGCCGATGACCCCGATGTCGGTCGTCGCGTCGAGGCGTGCCGACCCGCTCGACCTGCTCGCGGTCACGTTCGGACGGGTCCTGCGGAGTTCGGGGGTCGCGGCCTCGCCCGCCGAGGTCATCGAGATCCGCCGGACCCTGTCGATGGTCGGTGCCGCCGAGCCGGTGGTCCTGCGTGCGGCGCTACAGAGCGTGTGCGTGAAATACGGTTATGAGACAGCGGGTTTCGAGCGTGCCTTCGCACTGTTCTTCCTCGGCGCCGACCCCGATCAGCCGGATGAGGACGACCTTCCCCGGGCCCGTGGCGTCGCGGCTGATCTGCCCGACGACGTGGTCTGGGACGACGAGTTCGAGGGCGCTGCCCGCCAGATAGGAGCCGACGAACACACCGATGAGATCGGCCACTTGATGGCCGATGATCCCGATGCCGCGCACCGTGACGCCGAGAGCGCTCACCGGGAGGAGAACGACTTCAGCGTGTCGGCCGGCGCCGAACAGCTCGGCGTCGACCCGGACGGCGGCACGACCGGCGGGGGAGTGACGTACACGGTCGAGGTCGACACCGCCGACTCGGCGACCGTCGGCGAGCTGACCGGATCGGCGGCCCGGGTCTCGAGCCGGCCGCTCGGGCTCACCGGCGCCCACGCCATCCTCGCTGCGCTCGACGCCTACGATCCGCGCAAGGCATACGGCGCCGACGGAAACGAGGATCTCGGCGAGGCCCGGCGGGCCGAACTCGAACGCGCACTCGGTGCTTTTGTCGATGCGCTGGTCTCCCGGCTGGACGCCGACGGCGGCGTCGAGGCGGTGTCCGGGTCCGACCGGCCGGCCGAGGGGTACGTCGACCAGGCCGAGATCGATCGCGCCTGCCACCGGCTGATCCAGCGCATGCGCGGTGCACCGCGTCGGGTGGTCCGCCCGGTCGACCGCGGTGCCCTCGACATCCGCGCGACCATGCGCGCGGCGGTCGCGACCGACGGCGTGCCCGCCGAACTGTGGCGGCGCCGCAGGCGGCCCGGTCCGGTCCGGATGCTGGTACTCGTCGACGTCTCGCTGTCGGTCCGCCCGGTCACCGGGTTCATCCTGCGTCTGGCACAGACACTGCACCGCTTCGGCGACCGATGTGAGGTCGTCGCGTTCGTCGATCGGCCGGTGCGCGTCACGACCGCCCTGCGGACCGCGGCGGCCGACTCGGCTCTCGCGGCGGTGCTCGCCGCCGACGGTCTGGATCTCGCCGCGACGAGCGACTACGGGCGGATGTTCGGCGAGTTGCTGGGCGATTTCGGGGACCTGATCAGCAGGCGGACGTCGGTGCTCGTCGTCGGGGACGCGCGCAGCAACGGACTCGACCCACGTGTCGACCTCGTCGCCGAGGTCGGCCGCCGGTCGCATCGGATCGCCTGGATCACACCGGAACCCGAACGGTACTGGTCGCAATCCGGCTGCGCGATGGCCGACTACGCCGAACACTGCAGTGGTGTCGTCAGCGTTCGAGACGGTGCCGAGATGCTCGCGCGCTGCGACGAGTTGGGTGCGGCGCTCAGATGAGGTGGGTAGCGTCGGGGTACCGGTGAGCCGGGACGGTCGGTGTGGTGGTTGTGATCGGGGCAGAGGACGAGAGGCAGGTCGGATGCTGGGTGATGCGCGCCGGCGGACATCGGGCCAGGTCGCCAAGTTCCACACGCCGGAGATCGTCCTGGGACCGGGCGCGTTCGGGGAGGTGCCGGTCGCGACGGCGGGACTCGGGATGCGCCGGCCGTTCGTGGTGAGCGACCGCTGTCTGGAACGCACACCCTGGTACGCGCAGCTGATCGCCGGGCTGCGGGCCGGCGGCCTCGATGCGGCGTCCTACCTGGACGTGTCGCCCAACCCGCGGTCCGGCGAGGTCGCGGCCGCGTTTCTCGCGTACAAGGCGCACGACGCCGACGGACTCGTCGCCCTGGGCGGAGGCTCGGTGATCGACGCCGCCAAAGGGGTGGCCGTGCTGGCCGCCAACGGGGGTCACATCCTCGAATACGAGGGAATCGACCGCGCCCGGCGCCCACTCCCGCCGCTCATCGCGGTGCCGACAACGGCCGGCAGCGGCGCGGACGTCTCCCAGTTCTGCATCATCAACGACGCCGAGCGGCGCACCAAGGTGACCATCATCGGGCGGTCGCTCGTGCCGGACGTGACGGTGAGCGACCCGACCCTGCTGATGACCGCCCCGGCCGAGGTCACCGCTCAGGTCGGGATGGACGTACTGACCCACTGCGTCGAGGCCTATGTCTCGCTCGCGCATGGACGTCTCACGGATTCGCTTGCGCTGGAATCGATCCGCGGGGTGTGGACGCATCTCGAGCGGCTCGTCGACGACCCGCGGGACGCAGTGGCGGCCGAGGAGATGTCGCTGGCCGCGCTGCGTGCCGGGATGGCGTTCACCAATGCGATCCTCGGCGCGACCCACGCGATGAGTCACCCGGTCGGCGGTCACTGCGACGCGCCGCACGGTGCGATCAACGCCGTCCTGCTGCCGCATGTGATCCGGTACAACGCCCACGTGTGTGCGGACGGATTCGTCGACCTGGCCGACGCCATCGGGGTCGAGACCTCCGGCGACGCCCGGACCGTCGCCGACCGGCTCGCCGACGCCGTCGCCGCGCTCGGCGCCCGGGTGGGCATGCCGGCATCGCTCGAACCGCTGGGCGTGCGCACCACCGACCTCGACCGCCTCACCACCCACGCGCTGGCCGATTCGTGCATGACCACCAACCCGCGGCGACCGCAGGCCGCGGGCATCCGGGACCTCTACGCCGAAGCGCTCTGATGACCGGTCCGTCACCCGAGCGGAGCGCTCTTCCGGAACAGGCCGACCTCGACAGCCTGGTCGGACTCCGCAGTGTCAAGGGGAGTCACTATGCGGCGCTTCGCGGCGTCGAGGCGCGGCTGAGTCGCGTGGTCGGTGCGCTCGAGCGGATCTCGCGCGCTCTCGTCCGCACAGCCGAAGGCCCCGAAGCGCTGGTCATCGCGGTCGTCGAGGCAGCCCGCGACCATCTCGGCGCGGACTGGGTCGTCTTCGCGCTCGCGGACGGCCGGCTGGAACAATCGGCCCCGCGTCACCTCATCAGCGCTGGCAGCGGCCGGCTCTACGCCTTCGAAGGATCCGAACGGGCCGCCGCGCCCGACGACCTGCCCGACGAGGTACTGAACCGGCTCAACGACATCCTGCGCGGGCACGAGACCGTCCTGCACGGCGCGATCCTGCAGGAAGACCACGTTCACGTGCCGGTCGAACTCGATGGCAGCGTCGTCGGGGGACTGTCGGCCTGGACACCGGTCGGTCGACTGGTCGACCCCACCGACCTGGTCGTCCTGCGCATCCTGGCCAGCCAGGCGATCGTCGCATTGCTCAACGCCGAGCTGTTCTCCGAGACCGACCGCCACGCAACGGAACTGGCGAAGCGCAACACCGAACTGGAGCGCACCCAGCGGGAGCTGTCGGCCGCGATGCGGGCGACCGTGCTCAACGAGGAGCGCGCCCGGATCGCCCGGGAACTCCACGACTCGGTGACCCAGTCGGTGCTGTCGGCAGGCGTGCAGATCGAACTGTGCCGCGACCTCGTCGAGGGCCCCGCGCTCGATCGCCTGGAGATGGCCGGCCGGCTGACCAAGGAGGCCGTCGAACAGTTGCGGTCGTTCATCTACGCGCTCAACAACGCGACGAACGCACCGTCGCCGAGTGTCCGCGACGTCCTGACCGAACTGTGCTCGCTGCACATGCCCCCGGATCTGCGGACGGCCGTCCACGTTCGGGGCCGGTCGCGTGAGCTCGCCGACGAGGTGCAGCACGCCCTCCTGCGGATCGCCGGGGAGGCGCTGTTCAACGCCGCCGTCCATGCCCGCGCCCACCAGGTCACCGTGACGCTCACCTATTCGGCGGGCACCGTCGGACTGTCGGTCGACGACGACGGCGTCGGCGACCCCGAGCATCTGCGCCGGGTGATGCGCACCGCGTCGCTCGGCGATCTCACGGCCGGTCGGCACCGCGGCCTCGCGAACATGTCGTATCGCGCCGCCGAACTCGGGGGCGAGCTCCGGATTCGCCGGTCGCGCATCGGCGGGATCCGGGTCGCCGTAACGCTCCCGTTCGACACGGTGAGCACCGCCAACGCCGACGGTCGGCTCGGAACAAAGGAGTTCGGTTGAGCGACAACGCCATCAGACGTCCCATCCGCACACTGCTCGTCGACGACCATGCTCTGTTGCGCCAGGGCATGCGGTCGCTGCTGGAGCGCGAAGACGTGGTCGACGTGGTCGGGGAGGCGGGTTCGGCCGACGCCGCGCTCGCCGAGGTGAACGCGCACCGTCCCGATGTCGTGGTCGTCGACCTCAAGCTGTCCGCCGGCACCGAGTACGAGGGCCTGCGTCTCATCAAGGAGATCGCGCAGCGCCACCCGGAGGTCGCGGCGTTGGTGCTCACGACGTTCCTCGACGATGACCTGGTGGTGCGCGCCGTGCGGGCGGGAGCCCGGGGGTACGTGGTCAAGGACGTCGACACGACCGAACTCGTGCGCGCGATCCAGGCCGTGTCCGGCGGCGGCAGCGCGTTCGACCCACGCAGCGCGGCAGTCGTGTTGCGTGCGGTGTCAGGTGAGAACGAGCCGTCCGAGGCACTCAGTGACCGGGAGCGTGAGGTGCTCCGGCTGCTCGCCGACGGACTGTCCAACAAGCGGATCGGCGAGACGCTCTACATCTCGGAGTCGACCGTGAAGTTCCACATCCGCAACATCATTCGCAAGCTAGGTGTGTCCAAGCGGACCGATGCGGTGTACATCGCCAGCAAGCGCGGGCTGATCTGAGGCGGTGCCCCGTTCGGGGTCAGTGTGCGGGGGTGAGGACGAGCCAGCCGCCGTGATCGACGACGACCTCGGCCTCGGCGTGCGGGACCGCGCGTGCCCAGTCGTACAGGTCGTCTTCGGTGAGTCGGACCAGGTGGCCGAAGTGCGGACTCGGTTCGTCCTCGAACGGCACACCGATGATCACGCGTCGGCGGGCGACCCGCAGCGCTTCGCTGATCGCGGTGTGCGCGCTTGCGGGGTCGAGGTGCTCGAGTAGATGGATGAGGGTGACGGTGTCGGCCGACTCGTCGGCGTAGGGGAGGGCGGTCGCGTTCCCGACCGACGCGGCGACGGGCAGACCGAGCCGGCGCGCAGCGCGGGAGAGCAGCGACACCGCTCCGGGTGAGATGTCGCAGGCGGAGACCCGGAGGCCGTCCACGGCGCACGCGAGGGCGAAGAAGCCGAAGCACGATCCGACCTCGAGGACGGTCCGGCCGGAGATGAGCCTGCGCGCACGCTCGTGCACTGGCGCGAATGCCGATGCGCCCGTACGCAGTTCGCGCAGCGAGTTGTCGTAGAAGGCCGACCAGGCATCGTCGGACGTGGCCGCCGAGGTGCGGATGATGCCCATCGCCGCCGACTCGAACTGCTCCTGGCCGGCCAGCAGCCCGGCTTCGACGAGAGCCACGAGTCCGTCGACCACCATCGCATCGGAGATGCTGCGTTCGTCGAAGGGATGGGCGATGTGCAGGAACCCTGCCTGCCTACGCCAGGAGAGGAGGCCGCAACGTGTGAAGCCCGGGGGGACAAGCGGAGATCGGCGAACACGCGGTGGGGGTCGGAGTGCCGGCGACGCGTCGACAGACGTGGTGGTGGGGGTCGTTGCCAGATCGATCGCGGTCATGTGTCGACGGTAAGAGCGTCCTGACCTGCGCATAACTGCCCGAGAGGGGGTGATGACCTGACCAAAAGGATGGTTTGCGACGCACGTCACATCGCTGTGATTCGTCGGTTTGTCCGCGCGGCAGCGCATTTCGGCGCCGACCGATGAGCTGTGACCTGCACGGATGGCGAGTACGACGGGCGGCGAACAGGCGATTTGACCCCGGCGATCCCGTTGCGTAACTTTCTTCAAGTCAGCGAGCCACGGCGCCGCCCCGGAGGGCCTGAGAGGGTCTGATGGCGGGGAGTGGAGACCGGGTTTGTCGTTGGCCGCCCCTTGTTTGTTCTGGTTGGGACTGTTTGTGTCTCGGGTAGGATGGTGAGGGTTGCCAGGTTCCTTGAGTCCGAAATTTTTCGGAGTTGCGGACTGCGGTTTGGGTCTGGTAGGCTGGAAGAGTTGCCTCGGAGACGGGGTGGCTTGGTTGGTTGACATGCAAGTCTGCTGGTGAGAGCCCTGTGAAGGGGTGGGTAGCTGGTGGGTGTGTGTTCTTTGAGAACTCGATAGTGTGATGATGAATTGTCTGATGCCAATTGATGGCATCGAGCATCTTTTGTGGATGTTGATGTTTGTTTTTTGTGTGGCGCTCGGCCCCGTCTGGGTGTCACATTTTGCTAGGTTTATTTTGGTCAGGTTGTGCTTTCCTGATTTGTGTTGAAACGCCGGCTCTTTTTGGGGGTTGGTTTTGTTTCACTGTTTTTTCATGGAGAGTTTGATCCTGGCTCAGGACGAACGCTGGCGGCGTGCTTAACACATGCAAGTCGAACGGAAAGGCCCAGCTTGCTGGGTACTCGAGTGGCGAACGGGTGAGTAACACGTGGGT